>JAKJGF010000060.1 GCA_022704525.1 Bacillota bacterium
ACATCAATAATTCCTTCTTTATCAAGTTTTCTTATTTTTGCTGCAGCAGAAGATCCTGCGGCACCATTACCGATTATTACATATTTCATTTTTTTAACACTCCTTTTAAAATTATTTCAGGGAATAGATTTACTTTTCTTTTATCTCTTCCATATTCCTTTAATTTTTACCAGATAAATTTTTTAACAACAGTTTCTTAACTATAGTTTTGGACTCTTTCCAGAGAAATAATAGTTTTGTCTTATTTCTGTACCGTCTGACATAGAAATAGAGAAAAAATTAGTTTATACCATTTCGCTATCAAGTGTATTAAATTTATGGTTTATCTGATACAGTAAGTTGTTATGATGATGATAGAAGAGAGTCTATAAAGATCAGCTTAAACCATATGTATCAATCGGTAAAGATGACTAAGTACGGCAACAGGTAAGTTAGTATCCATCTCACAGGCCTGTCCCTGTCCGGGCTCTGGAGCAAAATCTATGATCCTGTTACAATGAAATCTGTTATTATAGAATATACAGTTTTGCATTTATTTAAGTTATAACTTTCTCCTTTGACGGCATATCTTTTGCTCCAGAGCCCGGACAGGGACAGGTGTGTATATTTAAAATTTTTTGGATACTTTTTTACATGAAACGGTACTGAGCAGTAGGAAGATCCCTCAGAGACAATTACTCTACTACATTTTAAATAGATTTTTAACCTCAGAGATTACTTCCTGAACTGGAAAAACAATATTTTTATTTTTCCTTCTTATTTTCAATTCTACAAGACCCTCTTTTACTGCCTTATACCCCACAGTAATCCTTAAAGGTATTCCCAGAAGGTCTGCATCTTTAAATTTAAATCCTGCCCTTGAATCACGGTCATCTAACAGTACATCTACCCCTTCTTTTTTAAGGAAGTTATAGATATTAAGGGCTATTTCTTTCTGTTTTTCATCTGATGGTTCAAGAAGTAATACAATTACATCAAAGGGTGAAACAGAAGATGGCCATATAATTCCATTTTCGTCATGATGTGTTTCTACAATAGCTGCCATAGTCTGGCTTATATTAAGAGAATAAGACCCCATAATAATCTTATGTTCTTTACTTTGTTCATCGAAAAAAGTGGCTTTCATAGGTTCAGTGTATTTATCTTCTATCTTAAATCCTTCTGCAAGTTTAAAAGCACTTTTAACTTCAAGAAGTTTTTTGCAATTTTTACAGAGATCTCCTGTGGCTGCCATTCTTAAATCTCCATAATGAGAAATATTAAAATCTCTACCAGGCATAACATTTTTAATGTGATAATCACCTTTATTTGCTCCCACAATAAGAGATTGCATATTTTTTACTTCCAAATCTGCCAGAACAGGGATTTTTCCAAGTCCCACAGGTCCTGCAAACCCCACAGGTGCTCCTGTAACTTTCTCTACCAGTTTATCATCTGCCATTTCCAATTTTTTTACATTCAGTAATTTTTTTATTTTATGGGGATTAAGCTCTCTGTCTCCTCTTACAAGGGCGGCTACAGGTTTGCCGTCAGTTTTAAATAGGAGCGTTTTGGCAAAAGAGGTTGGTTCTTCTCCCATAAAAGCAGTTACTTCTTCTATTGTTTTTTTACCTGGAGTGAAAACAGACTCTACAGGAGAACTCTCCTCTTTTATAAATGTTTCTTCAGAAATAAAAAAATCTGTCTTTTCAGATGTTGCCATATATCCACACTCAGGACAGACATATATAAGTTCATCTCCCAGTTCATTAAAGATTAAAAATTTACTTCCTTCATAACCATCTTCACTGTATGAAGGAAGTACTGTCATATCAATACCGCATATTTTAAAGATTTTTAGATAAACTTCACAGATTTTTTTATAGCCTTTTTCTAAATCTTCTATAGATGTATGAAAAGAGTATATTTCATTTAAGAAAAATTCTTTCGGTCTTAAAAGTCCTCCTTTTGCCTTATTATCATCTCTGAGAACCCTTATGATTTGATACAGAAAAAGGGGCATTTCTCTGTAAGAACGAACTTCTTTACTTATGAGATCTGTAATAATTTCTTCTGAAGAAGTTCCTATAGACATAGTTCTACCGCTCCTATCTTTAAAATAAAAAGATCCTTCCTTTTTTTTTATAGAGACTGGAGGGTATAAATCCTGAGGGTTAAGTAAAGGTATAATAATTTCCTGAGCCCATATAGTTTCAAGTTCTTCTCTTATTATTTTTTTTATTTTTTTTAGTACAATAGAACACAAAGGTAGATATGAGTAGATTCCTCCTGCCACTTTTCTTATGTAACTGCCTCTTAAGAGTAATTTATTACTTGTACTTTTTGCATCAGCAGGAGCTTCTTTAAGGGTTCTTATAAATAAATATGATAGTTTCATAAATTTTTTTGCCTAATAAATCCAGGATATCTGGAAAGTTATAAAAAGTAAATCACCCTCATACAAATATGAGGGTGATTTATATTATAATATATTTTTAATGTGCTCCATAGATTTGACCGACAGTAGGTCCCAGGCCAAAAGGATTCTGGTACCAGTTAGAGACATCATTATTGACTGCAAAAACAGAATCGCCATCAGCCTGCATAGCATCAGCCATATAGCCATCATAGCTACTGCTTTTAATACTGCCTCCATCACCATGGATATGGTCATGGCCATTATATATATCAATTGATCTTACAACACCCTTTGGTCCGTCTGCATTCATTGTTATCTTAGTTCCATCAGGAAGATTGAAAGTCATAGTCTTATCTTTCCAATCCCATCTCTTTCCATCACTCTGATCTACATGGGGATCTCCCCATATCTTGGTCTGTCCCTTGGTTTCGTAACCAGGTAACTGTCCTGCTACAGCAAATGCTCCTCCCGGGCCTGCTGTTGCCAGAGCAAATGAACCTCCCCCTACTTTCCCCATTCCACTGATTATAACATCTGTGCCCTGATAAGTTATCTTATATCCACCGGGAGTTGTAACACTATTTCCCTCTACTTTAAGTCCTCCCATACCTCCGTGGAGCTGCTGATTGGGTTTAATACCCACCATACCCAGCATACCTTTGTTGAAGACTCCTGCCATCAAGTTAGCTGTCATTCCACCTAAAAGTAAACCTGCCATCCCTGCCATACCCATACTACCCATGCCAAGCATACTATACATACCCATTCTAGCTATACTTTGAAGTAACTGATCCGAACCGCAGTACATACCTCCTCCAAACACAGGATTAAATCCTGGCATATAGCCGGGTATCATAGACATTCCCGGCATCATGGGCATTTGCCCCATCATTCCGCCCATCATTCCACCCATCATTCCACCCATCATCATAGGATTCATCATTCCAGCCATTCCCATACCACAACATCTGCCTGCCATACCACCCATTAGCATCATCATTTGCATCATCTGCATCTGAAGCATCTGAATCTGCTGTTGAAGCATCTGAATCTGCTGTTGTTGATAGCCACCTCCAGGATGATAATGATGATGATGATGGTGAATCGGGGGATGAATTGGGGGTCTAAAACCATAAACTGCTGCTACCATAATAAAATCCTCCTAATTTGCATATTAAAATTTAAAAATAATCTTATTTTACACTCTTTATATCACGACAATTTAAAAAAAGTAAAGAGTATCACAAATTTTATTAAAAAAAAATTCTTTATTCTCAAGATGTACAGTCAATTTCCGTTTTTTTACTCTAAAAAATTCTTTCTCTTTTCCATATGAGAGGAAAATCTTTAAGTAAAATATAATATTTTTTAATATAAGAAAAATCTTTTGTTTTTAGTGCATTATTTATAACTATTGCTGCACGTTCTCCTGATAACATAGCAAGTCTTATACCTTCTGCAGAACCGGGAGTTGTAGTGCCAATAGTATCACCAATAGCAAGAATATTGCCCGGCCCTACCGGTTTTGCCCCGGCAGCACCTGTATATACTCTACCTCCCTGTATTTTTGAGATAATTTTACCACTCTTCAGTAGTTTTACTGATAAAGGAAAGAAGGAAAGAAAATCCATAAAATTTTTTTTCAGATTAATCTTATTTTTTGCTCCTTTAGGAGTAAAACCATTACCATATCCTGCATTGTATATTTTATCTCCTTCAGGAAATATCCAGGCATACCCTGTAGGGTTTGTACGGGGATCAAAGATAAATATCATATCTTCTATAATAAGATCTGATTTTATATAACATCGAAGAGCATAACCAGGGGTTTCTTTACCTGTTGTCATTCCAAGTGTTTTCGCCAGTGCCAGATCTGAACCTGTAGCAATAACTGCTATCTTAGATAAAACTGGACTTGAGGATTCTTTAAAGGTAAGTATGTTAATATTTTCTTTATTAATATCAATTTTTATGACTCTTCCCTTTATAAAAACAGCTCCCTTTTCTACAGCTTTTTCTGCAATGATTGTATCAAAAATAGAGCGTTTTAATATAACAGGGTAACCATAAGAGGGTAGAAAGTTATGTATATTTATGATGCTCATCTTAGATGATTTCTGAAGGGATTTTAAGTCGGATACTTCACATATATAAGCAATTTTCAGTTCTTTCCCCAGGGAAAGGATCCTGTCATAAAGGCCCAGTCTTGCCAGAGTCTGAAAGGCAGGAGGTGAAATAAGATCTCCACATACTTTTTCTCTGGGGAATTTTTTACTGTCAATAAGTAATACCCTGTGACCTTCTCCTGCGAGATTGACAGAGAGGGTACTTCCTGCAGGCCCTGCCCCTATTACTGCCACATCCCAGAGAGTTTCTTCTATTTCATCTATTGATTTTTGAAAAGTTAACCTGTTTTTCTCTTTCATCAGAATATAAATGTCAGGTTACTTCATAAGAATTCCTATAGGACCCTTTTCATTTATAATATCTTTTATTTCTTGAAATTTTATATTTCCCTCGAATCCCTGAATAGCATAGGAGGTATTAATATTTATGAGAATCAGTTCATCAGTGGTTAAATAAAAATCATAAGACTCTTTTTGTTTTTCTATATACAAATCATGTTTTTTAATAAGCTTTTCCATTAAACTCATATAATTGGATTTTTCTTTAAACAAATCTTTAAAAGTGTATATTTTCCCATCTTTCAGGTTAACAGTAAAGGTTTTCAGAAGTTTTGAAGGATGGGCCGAAGGAGTGAGCATAGCAAGTCCTGTATAGTGAATGGATAGAATGTTATTTTTATTGACACCGATGTTATATTCCACTTCTATGTTATAGGTAGAATTATTTCCGAAATTCTCTATAAGATCCTTATGACAGAATTCCAGGTCTTTCTTATCCAGGAAATTAACACTTCTTCCATATACACCTTCATAACCTGTGAGAAATCCCTTTTTTAGAAATTTATTCACCTCTTTTTCCACATTTTTGTCTTCAAGCCCGCTTACTTGAGGATATATTATAGTTATAGAAAATTTTTTATCAGATGATTTATAGACAAATCTCTCACTTTTTATCTCTGCTCCATAAACAGTAAATATACAGAAATGGAGCAAAACAACTGTAATAAATAATATTTTTAGAAATTGCATATTTATTTCTTCCTTTCGTTTTACCTGCTTTGCAGAGATTTCGTTTCAATCTCTACATCTTAATTCAACACTGCCTTTATCCTTCTTACACCGGCAGAGCTGCTCTGTTCTTTGATTATTTTAAATTTCCCCAGAAGACCTGTTCTTTCCACATGGGGTCCTCCGCAGACTTCTTTACTGTAATCTCCTATGGTATAAACCTTTACACGGTCACCGTATTTTTCGGCAAAAAATGCAAGAGCACCCAGGTTGTCTGCTTCTTCCTTTGTCATTTCCTTATACTTTACAGGGAGATCCTTATGTATTACCTCATTTACACTATCTTCTACTTTTTTTATCTCTTCAGGAGTCATTTTATCAGGATGAGTAAAATCAAATCTGAGTCTTTCTACTGTTATATTACTTCCTTTCTGCTGAACGTGTTTACCCAGAACCCTTCTTAAAGCTTCATGCATTAAATGAGTAGCAGTATGAAGTTTTGTTGTCATTTCTTCATGGTCTGCAAGACCTCCGGCAAATTTCTTATCTGCCCCTGCCCTTGAGAGTTCCTGATGTTTTTTGAACTGTTTCTGAAAGCCTTCCATATCACAGGTAAAACCTCTTTCATCACAGAGTTCCTTTGTAAGTTCCGGAGGAAATCCGTATGTGTCATAGAGACGAAATACAGTTTTTCCCTGTAAAACCTTATTTTCTCTGGCATGTTCAATGACTTTGAGGAATTCTTTTTCTCCTCTTTCAAGGGTTTTACCAAATTTTTCTTCTTCGTCTTTCAAATAAAAGATAATATGTTCTTTTGATTTCAGAACTTCAGGATAGACATCTTTGTAAAGATCTATAACTATTTCTCCCAGTTCTGCCGTAAAAGCCCTTTTTATACCAAGTTTCATTCCATGACGGATAACCCTTCTTATAAGACGCCTTAAAATATAACTCTCATCGAGATTGGCCGGAGCGATACCTTCTGCTAAAAGAAATGTTGCTGCTCTTATGTGTTCTGTTATGACTCTTTCTGAAAAGATATTCTTTTCCTGAGAGATTTCTTTTACCCTGTCCATAATGGGTTTAAATAGTTCTGTTTCATATACGGTTTCTTTATTTTGAAGAAGAGCTGTTGCTCTTTCAAGACCAAAACCTGTATCCACATTCTTCTGGGAAAGGGGCAGGTACTTTCCATCAGGGGTTTTATTATACTGCATAAAGACATCATTCCATATTTCCCAGTATTTTCCGCAACTGCAGGCAGGATTACATTCGGGACTGCATTGTTTTCTTCCCGTGTCATAAAACATCTCCGTATCAGGACCGCATGGACCTCCCACAGGAAGTCCCCACCAGTTGTATTTTTTCCCGAGAAAGTAAATTCTATCTTCAGAAATATCAAGGGATCGCCATACAGAAAAAGCCTCATCATCTTTAGGTGCTGTTTCGTCTCCTCCAAAAACCGTTATAAAAAGTTTTTCCTGAGGAAGGCCAAGCACTTTTGTTAAAAATTCATAACTCATCTTTATGGCTTCTTCTTTAAAATAATCCCCTAAAGACCAGTTGCCCAGCATTTCAAAAAAGGTAAGATGTATTGTATCACCAACTTCATCTATATCATCTGTGCGAAGAGATTTCTGACAGTCTACAAGTCTTTTACCTGCAGGATGTTTTTCTCCCATAAGGAAAGGTATAAGAGGATGCATTCCTGCAGTGGTAAAAAGGACACTGGGATCATTTTCCGGTATTAGCGGTGCACCGGGTATTTCTACATGGTTTCTTTCTACAAAGAAATCTATATATTTTCTTCTTAATTCTTTTGCTAACATCGATAAATACAACTCCTTTTATTAATGAAAAGATAAAAGGGAAACGAACAAATCAGTAAGTTATTCTATTTTACGATTTAACTATACATTATACTTACTATCTTTATATTATGCAACTGAAAATTATATTAACTGAATAAATTTTCTTTAGGTAAGACTTATAAAATAAGGATTAATTAATCTTTTCACTTTTCATCATTAAAAATGAAATATATTTTAAATTCATGCGACTATTGGGAAAACATATTAAGGAGGAATTTAAGATGAAAAACTTTTTTAAATTTACTGTAACATTTATTCTGGTTCTCTATCTCTTATTAACATCTGTAATGGCAGAAGAAAAACAGGGACAGGTTACAATACCTCTTGATCAGTTCCTGAAACTTATGAATAGCGGCAGTAACAAACCTGCCACTCCATCAATACCTCCGCCTCCGGTAACTCTGGTTTTCGGTACAGGAGATCTATCTGTAACACCATTAAAAGACGCTCTCAAGGTTCAATGTAAAGTTATATTCAAGGTTTTCCACGGTGGATGGAATGAAATTTCCCTTATAAGTAATCAGGCAGCTTTAAGCCAGGTTAAAATAGACGGAGAAGAAATGGCTGTTTATATAAAAGATGGAAAATATACAGTTGTATATAAAGGAGCAGGGAATCACACCCTTGATATGACCTATCTGGTTTCCACCAGAAGAACAGGTAATACGACTTCAGGAAAGCTACTTCTACCCCCTTCTTCATCTTCCAATCTAACTCTTATAATACCTGCCACCGGTATTAATATTCAGGTTAATCCTTCTATGGGTGGTAGTACAGTGGAAGAAGAAAAGAAAACTATTTTTAAAGGTACCTTGCCTTCTGCCGAAGGGATAGATCTATCCTGGTCTCTCAGAACCGTGTCAGATAATAGCCGTCAGTCAACAGGTAAGCCGAGAATTTATGCACAGGTTTATGATTTGCTTTCAGTCAGTGTTGGATCTATTCAGATTACAGGTCTTGTAAACCTCTCTATACTCCGGGGACAGACCGATAATTTCTCTTTCTCCGTGCCGGAAGATGTGGAAATTCTGGAGATTAAAAGTGATAAACTTCAGACCTGGTCTGTAGAAGAAGGAAAAAATAATAAAAAACTCCTTATATTCTTAACGGAAAAAGTAGAAGGAACCCAGCAGGTTACCGTTATATATGAAAAACCACTCAAAAACGTTTCATCTGTATGGACTGCTCCATTTCTTCAGGTTATAGGAGCAGAGCAGGAGAAAGGTTTTATAGCATGTGAAGCGAAGACAAGTCTTGAAATGAAATCAACTGAAGAGCAGAATATAAACAGAGTGGATGTAAAGGAAC
Organism: Bacillota bacterium; assembly: GCA_022704525.1. GTDB lineage: Bacteria > Vulcanimicrobiota > SpSt-956 > SpSt-956 > JAKJGF01 > JAKJGF01. The sequence goes on from JAKJGF010000060.1 coordinate 8,712, forward strand.
TTCCCTCGGCTCTTGTAAACCTTGCCTCCAGTCCTGTAATACTTGCATACCGTTATTATAAACATCCTTTTGTCCTTTCTATAGAGACACAGAAGCATGAAGAACTACCTGTTCTTTCTGCAACCATAGATACGGCACAGGCAGTAACATTCGTAAATGATGACGGCCTGGGGCTTACAAAAGTAATTTATCAGATGAAAAATAATGAGAAGCAATTCCTGGAGCTAAAACTGCCGGAAGGTTCGGAAATATTAAATGCCTTTGTAGCAGGTTCTCCTGTGAAACCGGTAAAAGCCTCTGATAGTAAAGATAAGAGAACCGTATTAATTCCCTTGAGAAAATCCGAGACCGGAGAGAATTCAGGATTAAGTTCTTTTGCAGTTGAAATCACTTATAAGAGTAAAAGTGGTAGTTTTTCTTTTCTGGGCAGTAAATCTGAAATCCTTCCCGGGTGTGATGTTCAGATATCCGAATATTACTGGACTATTTATCTTCCTGAAGGCAACAGGGTATTAAGTTTTACAGGTAATATGAAACAGGCTGAAGGTATGATGGCGCCGGTAAATAGAAATTTATTCCTTAATGAGGCCAAGTATGATAAAAATATTGCGGAGAAAATTGCCCCTTCTGCAGAAATGGTAGATATTAAAGATAAAAGACAGTTACAGCAGACTATGGTACAGAATTTTACAAGCACTACTGTAGCTGATAACACAGGAAGGGTCTCAGGTGTGCTCCCAGTAGAACTTTATATACCACAGAGCGGTCAGGTTTTTTCCTTTAAAAAACTCCTTGTAGAAGAAGGGCAGACCCCTTCGGTGATCGCATCTTATGTGGGGCAATCCTTTGTAGGTACAGTTTGCTGGTTTTTTCTGAGTTTATCCTTTTTACTTATAATTATACCAGGTAAAAAAGGCTTAAATAGGAATAGATTAATACCTGCAGGTATTGTCCTTCTGGTAAGTTTCTTAATCGGAAAGAAAATAGGAGAAATCTTTTTTTCCAGTATAGTAGGAATAATTCTGGGCTTCATTTATCTGGCTATTGTATGTAATCTGCCTGGCAGGATACTGAACTTTTTTAAAAAATTAGAATGGCATAAGCCAGTGGGAGCAAAGTATAACAACATGTAAATCTGAGATTATATATAATATACTCACCCTGGGGTGAGTTTTTATTTTTCTGTGATAAAAAATAGGATCATAAAGTGTAATTCGTTTACACCTGTCCCTGTCCGGGCTCTGTAGCAAAAGATATGCCGTCAAAGGAGAAAGTTATAACTTAAATAAATACAAAACCGTATATTTTTCAATAACAGATTTTATTGTAACAGGATTATAGATTTTGCGTAAGAGCCCGGACAGGGACAGTCTCTCCATATGGATACCGACTTGCCTGTTGCCATACCAGGTTATATCTTCACAGAATTATTTACAGAAAGATTTTTTTATCTTGCAGGAATTATTCAGGAAGTATAAGAATTTTATGATATTATATGTTTCCAAACAGGAGGATCATTATGGAAATTGTAGATTTAATGAAAAAAGCTCTTCAGGTAGGAGCTTCGGATTTGCATCTTGTAGTAGGGGTTCCGCCAAGTATTAGATTGGATGGTCAGATACATTTTCTTGATGAGAGAGAATTAACACCAGAGGACACCCATACTTTAATATACAGTATTCTTCCATCAGAAAAGAAGGAAAGGTTTGAAACAGACTGGGAATTGAATTTTTCTTATTCTCACCCTTCTGTAGGCCGTTTTAGAGCTTCTATATATTATCAGAAAGGCTGGGTCGAAGGAGCGTTCAGATTAATTCCTCTGGAAGTAAAAACTCTGGTTCAATTAGGTCTTCCACCGATTGTTTCCAATCTGGCACTTAAACCCTATGGACTTGTCCTGATTACAGGGCCTACAGGTGTGGGGAAATCAACTACCCTTAATGCTATGATAGATCTTATAAATATTCAGAGAAGAGTCAGGATTATTACTATTGAAGACCCTATTGAATTTGTCCATCATCATAAAAATAGTATAGTAATTCAGAGAGAACTTGATTCAGATACTCACAGTTTTCATGATGCCCTCATAAATGCTTTAAGACAGGACCCCAATGTAATATGTGTCGGTGAAATGAGAAATCTGGAAACCATATCAACTGCCCTTACAGCAGCAGAAACAGGTCATCTTGTCCTGAGTACCCTTCATACAACAGATGCAGCAACAACCGTAGATAGAATAGTTGATATTTTCCCTCCATATCAACAGGGACAGATAAGACTTCAGTTGTCTCAGAGTCTCCAGGGAATAGTTTCTCAACAACTACTGCCCAGAGCAGATGGCCCCGGAAGAATAGTGGCACTTGAAATTTTAGTGGCTTCCTCGGCCATAAGAAATCTTATTAGAGAAGGTAAAAGCAATCAGATAGAAAATGTAATAGCCACAGGAAAAGATTATGGAATGATAACTATGGATAATTACCTGAAAAATCTCTGTAGAAAAAGAATTATAAATAAGGATCTTGCAGCATCAAAAGCGAAAAATCCCCTTGTTTTTAATGAGATAAGAGGATGATGAGTAGTTTATAGATTTAAGTCGACAGTTGAAACTTTGAAGTTTAAGATAAACAACTCTCAATGCTAAGTACTGCAACAGGCAAGTTAGTATCCATCTCACAAGTCTGTCCCTGTCCGGGCTCTTACGCAAAATCTATGATTCTGTTACAATGAAATCTGTTATTACAGAATATACAGTTTTGTATTTATTTAAGTTATAACTTTCTCCTTTGACGGCATATTTTTTGCTCCAGAGCCCGGACAGGGGCAGGTGTATATGTTTTTGGATGTAGATCTGATATCTTGTTAGCTCAAGCCGGCTAGAATCCGCCTCCAGGACTTCACAATATTATTCATTTCATCACTGGCTTAATAGCAGACATATCTGTCCTTTTCTTTTTATTTGACTTTCACCATTTTTTTCGCTAAAATTTTTATTATTCCTATTATTATTTCTTTCTTTTGGAATAAAGGGATTTAAAAGTAGACTGATCTTATAGAGGATTATAATGAATACAACCTCTTCAGAAATCATCCTTATAAAACAGAGATACAAAATAATCAAAACCCTCGGTACAGGGGGCATGGGTACCGTTTACCTTGCAGAAGACCTTCAGCAGGGAAACTTATCAGTTGCTATAAAAGAAATGCATAAAATCTTAGACCCTGTAGAAAGGGCAAAGGATATTGGTCAGTTTGGCAAGGAAGCAAAATTCTTAACAAAACTTTCTCATCCAAATCTTCCGAAACTTTATGAATTTTTTTTTGAAGATGACAGACCCTATCTCGTTATGGAATATATTGAGGGTAACACCCTTGACACTGTTCTGGAAGAAAGCCTTCAACCTATTAATGAGAGTCAGGTTTTAATCTGGGCAATTCAAATATGTGAGGTTTTAACTTATCTTCATTCTCAGACTCCCAGACCTATAATATTCAGAGATCTAAAACTTTCCAATATAATGCTTTCTAAAGAGGGGATGATAAAACTTATAGATTTTGGTATAGCAAGAGAATTTAATCCCCGTAAAGACACAGATACTATAAGGATGGGTTCTGTAGGTTATGCTCCTATGGAGCAATATGCAAAAGGAGGCCAGACAGATGTAAGGACAGATGTATATGCTCTGGGAGTATGTCTCCATTCACTTCTTACAAAAAATGATCCTGCCACTACTCCTTTTAGTTTTCAACCGATCCATCAATTTAATCCCGGTGTTTCTCAGGGACTGAATGACCTTATAATGAGAGCAATGGAAATTAAGCCGGAAAGCAGATTTCAAACAGTTCAGGAGATGTATATAAAACTTAAAGAAGAACTTCCCTTACCCCGTATTAGATTAACCCCGGATTTTATAGATTTAGGAGAGATAACACCGGGAGAAAAAAGAAATGTAACAGTCATAATAACTAACTCAAGAAAAGGTCTTCTCTCTGGGAAATTAAAATTTCTTCCTTCTGAAGGTATAAAATTGAATTTAACAGATTTTGAAAATAATTATCAGGAAGTTCGTGTGGATATAGATACTGAAAGATTTGAGCCAGGAGACTATAAAGAAACACTTACATTTATTTCAAATGGTGGAGAAGCAGATATTACAATATCTTTTAGAATTATTCCTTTTAAAACTATTATAGATACAGATGTCTCTTTTATAGATTTCGGAACTTTAAAATATGCTGAAGAAACATCACAGGAAATTACCGTGTACAATACAGGAGGAGGAAACCTCTCTGGTAGAATTACTTCCCCCCAGGGATGGCTTACTTTCAGTCCGTCTATAATTAATACGAATGAAGAAAAGATTAAAATAACTGTAGACCAGGAGAAATTATCTGAAGGTTCAACTCATAGCGGTGTAATAAATATAGAATCAAATGGTGGAAATATCATTATAAATACAATACTTTTCAGACCCTTATTAAAAATTATACATTCTGAAATCAATCTGGGAAAGATTTCAGGAAAAGATCCTGAAAATATTCTCCTGAAAATTAATAGCACAGGGAAAGGATTTTTAAAAGGAAGGATTGATTGTAAAGAACCCTGGGTAAGGTTATCTTCAAATTCACTGGAAGGTAATAAGAATTATATAAATATAACTGTAGATCCCGCATCTTTAAAGAAAGGGAGAAAAAATAAAGCTTTTATAGAAATTACTTCCAATGGGGGTAATTTTTCTATCCCTCTTATAGTAGAACCTTATTCCCTTCTAAAAATAGTCACAAAATATTGTTTTATATTTTTTTTAACCTTACTTCTCATTATGTCCAATTATTTTCGTTATATTATGGAACAAAAGTATAAATTTGAATTTATGTCCCGTCTTTCAAATTTATCATCTACTATAGTTTATTCTACTGAAATGGATGCTTCCAGTAAAATCTATACTATAAAGCCTGATGGAACAATGAAAAATTTTATTGCCAGAGGATATTTTCCCCGCTGGTCTCCTGATGGTAAAAAATTACTTTTCTCTGGTTCGGAAAGAAAAATTTTTTTTATGGATATGAGGACAGAGAAATATAAATATCTCACAACAGGAAATAATCCTGTCTGGTTCCCTGACGGGGAAAAGATAACCTTTGAAAAAGATGGCGATATAATATATACATTGAATCTGGCAAATAATAAATTAGAACCCCTGATTTACGGACAGTGTCCATCCTGGAATCCTTCAGGAGATAAACTCGTTTATGTGGATAATACAGCAATAAAAGTACTTGCCAATTCTATGCCTGATGTTGTAGATAATGGTTTAAAACCCTTATGGTCTCCTGATGGGAAACATATAGTTTATAAATTGGATAGAAAAACTCTGGCTATTATAAACCCTGATAGAATATCCCTAAAAAAAACCTTTGAAGGAGAGGAACCGGCATGGAGTTTTAAGGGGGATCGCCTTGCTTTCAGGAAGGAGGGTATGATATATATTTTAGATCTCCTCAGAAATGAAGAGAAGAAAATAATAGAAGGGCGAGAACCTTCCTGGTCACCAGACGATAAATACCTGGCTTTTAGCTCTCCCGATGGTATATATGTTATAGAGCTTTCTTCTCTTATGACATACCAGATTTCTTCTGAAGGGTATTTACCCCTCTGGTCTCCATATTTATAAAATATAATATGGTACAGTCCTATCTCCTATAACTTCACTCATACCTATGAAATTTTTATTAAAACTATAATATAATTCCTCTTCCTCAGTAAAATCTCTTATTTTGACTCTGGCTACTGTTATAAATGGTATATGAGGGAACGTTTCCCTGAGTTTACTTCCTCCTTCATAATCCACCTTTTCTACACCGCAGACTATAGCTCTGAGAGGAATATCAGCCATATCCAGTATTGATTTGAGAGTAAAGAGTGTTTTTGATGTACTGACTACATCGTCAATCAATACCACTCCACCTTTTTGAAGAGACTTTTTTATATGTTCAGGTAAATATAGACCCGGTCTCAGAGAAGATCCCATAATAAACTCCGGACTCATCTCGGCAGTTAAAAAATCTCCTTTAAAGGCATTTATTGTAGATGAGTCATACCAGTTTGCCCAGTGGATATTTATCCCTGTACATCTCTGAACTGATGAAAGTATAAATCCCCCTCCCCTGTCTGATTCTGTTATTCCTGTAATGTTCAACAGATCAATATCCTCATTCATGAGAGCCTTCCCTGTAACCATACCGATAGCATCCAATTCCGTATCTTTCATAGGTCCATCGGTTATAGGAAGAGGAATGTAATTATAAGATTCTTTATTTTTTTTTACAACCCTGCAGACAGGAATATTACTGCACGTATCTCTGAATAAATTTGCCATAGAGAGTAATGTTTTATCTGATAGGGATGATAATTTTTTCATAAATATATTATAATCTACTTGAAGATAATCTGCAAATTATGAAACTTGACTTTAATTTTTACTCTGGACGGCAATATCAGAGCAATGTAACAGACCTTCATGGATAGCTATTGGTATGATGTTGCCACTGGTAAATTTACTGGTGCTGGGTTATATGACTTTGGCGGTGAGGTGGGACAAAGACCTCAACGTTCTCTACCGGGATATTAGATTAATTAGTGAGTTCTGCTTTTATTTCGTCTCTGAGGGTGAAATAGGTAGTGATGTTAGTGAAGGCTTTATCTATTTCATTCTCTGCAGTTTTAAAGGTATTTATGTCTTTTACTTCAATTGCCATAACTAAATCTTCAAGGGCTTTTTTAAAATCTGAAAGAACCTGAAGTAAAATTTCTCCTGCTTTTTTAAACTTATGAGATGCCTCATGAGGAATGCCCCTTTCCTTAAGTCTGTCTATATCAAGTTGAAACATCGCTTTATATTCTTGTAGTTTATTATGTATTTCGTCCAGTTCCTTGGCACTGCCTGAACTAACAATCAGATTTTCTGCTTTTTTAAGAATTTCGTAAAATATATCCTTTTTAGATAGAAAATGACGACATTTTACTGATACACTTATATACTTAAGAGAAATCAGTGTAAATTGCGACTTTTTTTCTTCTGTTACAGATTCCCCTGTAGATTTAGTCTCTACCCTGGTTACAGGTTTAACTTCCTGTAACATAAAGGACTGCTGAAACATAGGAGGAACCAGAGGTCTCGCTTCCACTTTTTCATCTACAGGAACAGGTCTTAGTTTGTTTGCATAGTGAAGATATTTCATCACTCTGGTATTTGTTTCTCTCAAACGATGGGAATAAATTTTGTTAAGATTAATACTTACCCGGGAATATTTTTCCAGTATGTCTATAAAATCTCTGGAAGTTATAATATATAATTCAGCATCTCCCATTACAACAACTGCCGTGGCAGATCTTCTCTGATTATCAACAGCAGACATTTCTCCGAAAATAGCTCCTTCTCTCAAAAGAATTAATTCTTCCTCTTTTTTATTTGCTCTATCAAGGTATTTTCTTATGGAAACTCTGCCAGAATTTATTATATATATTTCTTTACTGGTGTCATCTTCTTTAAATATTACTGTATTTTCAGGAATTTTTTTATATTTTACCAGGGAAGCTATATGTTCTAAGTCTTCAGAGGAAATATTCTGAAATAATGAAACACGGGAAAGAAATGGTACTATATTAATACTCCTGGATGGGGCCAAAGGAGTTTGATATACTCTGGGAGATGACATCATAGGATGAACATATGACTGGACATATATTTTATAAGCCATCTCTCTGGCCAGATGATATTGAGGTGAATGATTTTTTCTCTGTTCTATAATATTTTGAAAGTAAAGGAGTTTTTCATCGGCTTTAAGTGCCTTTTTTAAACCTTCTTCAATGTTTTTTTCTTTATTTATAAAGAATTGTTCTATTGTTGTTATAGCCTCTTTATATTCTTTGATACTTTCTTCAAGTATTGAAAGGATTTCATTATATTCGTCTTTTTCTATTGTAATTCCACTATCTAAAGCATTATAACTCTGTTTTTCTGTATTCAGAAGTAAAACCTTGACCTGATCTATCTGGTTTTTAAATTCATCATCATCCAGGTAATCTGCCAGAAAATTAGAACAGATTTCCTCTAATTTTATATAAAGAGAAGTTTTTTTTGAAAATTCATATAAATTTTCTGTTTTAATTCATCCTTCCTTTAACAATATATTATAAATGATATGTTTCAACATTAAATAAAAAAATTCCTTTTATGATATAGAGTCTTTCTCAAAAAATTATTCCGCAAATTGATATAGAGTAATTTAAATGCATAGGAATTTTCATTATTGTTAAATTATTAGATTCAGTAAAAAATAAACCTTTTATGTTTGAATCTATCAGCAATCAGCTTAAGGAAAAAAGCTGAAAGTTGAGGGTTGAAAGCTGATAGCTAATAATAATTTATAAAAAATTTCTTCTATAATAACCTGAATAAATTGCTCCCACAGGATTATGAGAAAGAACCCTGTCTTTTACTATTAAAGTAGTTACAGGAGCTTTTGAATGCTTTGTAAAGAGTATATCATGGCCTATACACAGACCAACTATTATATTAAGATCGGTATTATTTTTATTTAAAATCTCTGCCTGGCCTATGGGGTCACAGATTGCTTCAAATCTTTCCTTACTGAGCTGAAGAAGATTATAATTCTTTTTATCTATTCCGCAGACCTTACAGCAGACAGAGGAAATTTTAAAATGTTTTTTAAATATTTCCTCAAGTATTCTTGCTTCTTCAGAAAATCCCACACAGAAAGCTATTCCGAGATGTTTGTAATCCATTTCTTTTGAAAATAAAATAACTTCTTCTAATCTTGTGGCTTTCATATAATAAAGAGCCTCAATTTTAGAAGCACTTTCCATAATTTTTCTGTCTGTTTCATTTTTATAATATTTTTCTATATCTTCTTTAATACCGGTACAATCCTTGCCGGTATAACAGATTTTATTTGAACACGTTGCGCAGTTCATAGGTTTCCTCCTGTAAAAACATTTACTTTTCTTATATAATCTTTAAAACTTTTCATACCTCCTGCCTGACTTACAATTTTTAAAACCTTATTTACATCAACTACTTCAACACCGGAAAGAAGTTTTATACCTTTATCGGCAAAAAAAGCCGGAATAAGGGGTGTTGAAGGCCCTAACATGGCGCAGGAAGGAACACTTTTAATAAGCTCTATAAGAGGTTCAAAGGTTTTATTTACAAGGCTTGTAGCAGTAATAAGAACAACTCTGCAGGAAGGTAAAATATTTGCCATTTCTGATTCCATAACAAAATATTTACTACCAGTTTTTCTTTTTTCAAAAATAAAAATTTTATCTGTAATTTTTTCTATTTCTTTAACAAGAGGTTTAAAATCTCCTATTATACCCACTCTGTCATCTGCTTTAAGATTGAGAAATTCAATTATATCTCCTTCTTTTTTTTCTGTATTTTCGTAATTTGCAAGAGCATTTATTGTAGCAAGACCTACAGAGGCTTTAAGGAGATTATGGGAAGGGAAAAAATGGATTAATTCTGCGGGGCTTTTTTCCATAAGACTTCCTGCTTCATCCATAAGACTGCAGCAGGTTTTTTCTTCATCCCTTCCTGTCCAGGCAAGACCGCATTTCCCATCATCAAGGAGAACTGCTGTATAGGCAAGTCCTATACGGAGATCAATAACTTTTCTTTCCTTTGCTCTGTCATAGTACATACTGACAGGACCGTGGCATATCATAAAATCACCTTCTTTATTTGTAAGTATTCAGCTATCAACGTTCAGCTTTTATGGGAATTATATAAAAAATTTCATTAAATTCCATAGGTTCAGCTAATTTACATAGTCAATCTTCATAAGTTTTAGCTGATAGCTGATAGCTAACGGCTGAAAGCTTACTTTTATTTTTTTATCAGATTTTTTATCTCTGATATGATTATAACTACTATACATATTATAAATGATGTGACAACTATTGTGGGCCCCGATGGTAAATCTATTATATAAGAAAAATACATACCGAAAAAAGAGGAAAGAAGGCCGAAAATAACAGAGAAGATAAATACAAATTTTATTTTATCTGTTATGAGAAGAGCTGTAGTTGCAGGTATTACAAGGTATGTAAAGGTTAAAAGAGCTCCCCCTACATGTATGGACATAGAAATAATCAAACCCACTGTAAGATAAAAGAGAATTTCCCAGTGAGTTGTTTTTATCCCGAGGGTTTTTGCCATTTCAGGATCAAAGGATGTAAAGAGAAATTCTTTATAAAAGAGATAGTGAATTAAAATAATAAATGGGAAAACCAGAGCAATAAGTTTTAGCTGATTTACAGGTACAGCCAGTATATTCCCGAAAATAAGGGAAAGAACATGAGATTCTCCTTGAGCACTTTTTGCTACTAATAGTATTCCCAGTGCAGATGAAACTGCGTAAGAAATACCTATTATACTTTCAGCAGGGATTTTCTTTTCTCCTGATTTTACACTGATAGAAAAGACCATAACTCCTACTATGGCAAAGACTATTGAGAAGATTTCAGGATTAAGTCCCATAAGGAGAGCAAAGGCTATACCTGCTGTAGATATATTGGCAATGGCCGCCCCTACAAAGACTATTCTTTTTAATACAATATATACACCTGCAAAAGAACAGATAAACCCTACTATAAGACTTGCCATAAGGGCAGTCTGCATGAAAGGTAATTTTAACATTTCTATCATTGTGTTTCACCTGTTATAATAAGAGTCTGACCTGAATGCCTTATTACATTTACCGGTATGTTATATAAGTTACTCAGGGTTTCATCATCAAGTATATTCTGTGTTTCTCCAAACTTAACGGATTCTTCATCGAGTATGATTATCTCTCTGGAATAATTTGCTACAAGGTTTAAGAGATGTGTTACAAATATGACTGTGAGATTTTTTTCTTTATAGAGTTTCTGTACCACATCCATTATATTTTTTTCGCTTTTTAGATCCATACCGTTTGTAGGTTCATCCAGTATAAGAAGTGAAGAATCCCCTGCAAGGGCTCTTGCAATAAGTACTCGCTGCTTCTGTCCTCCTGAGAGATCCCTGTAGGGATAATTTGCCAGTTCCTTTATATCAAGGCAGGAGAGACTCTCCATTACGATTTCTAGGTCTTTTTTCCCCGGTCTTCTTAGAGGGCCTATCAGAGAATATCTTCCCATAAGGACTATGTCAGTTACATTAAGAGGATATATTTCATCTATTACTTCTCTCTGTGGGACATAACCAAAGGAAAGATTATTTTTACTAAATTTAATAGAGCCCTTCAGAGGTTTTAAGAGTCCCAGAATTCCTTTCAGTATGGTTGTTTTCCCTGAACCATTGGGCCCTACAAGGCCCAGAAAGGTTTTTTCTTTTATAGAAAAATTTAAGTCTCTTAAAACAGTTTTTTTCCCATATCCCAGATACACATTATGAAATTCGATGAGATTGTTCATTTACTCTCCTTAAGAAGTGAGAAGTGAGAAGTAAAATATATCTTCACATTTCACGTCTCACGTCTCACGACTTTTTAAAGGCTTCAATAAATTTCCCTATATTATAGTTAAAAAGATCTTTATAAGTATTAACTCCTTCCACACCTCCCACAGACGGAGGCAAGACCAGTAGAATTGCCCCGGTTTTTTCTGCCACGAGTTTCGGCACCTGATCACTGAAATATGGTTCCATTATGATAACTTTTGCCTGTTCTTCCTTCATTACACCTATAAGTTTTGCAATGTCATTTGCTGTGGGAGGAACACCGGGTTTTGGTTCAATATAACCGACTATATCCAGATTAAATCTTTTTGCAAAATTTGGCCAGCTGTTATGATAGGTAACTATTTTTCTGCCCTTATATGGTTCCATCTGTTTTAACCATCCCTGAAGACTACTTTTTATCTCTTTACTATAATTTTCTTTATTCTGTTTAAAATAATTTGCATCATCAGGGTCTATTATACAGAGACCTTTACAGATATTATCCATAATTTTTATACCATTAAGAGGATCAAGCCAGTAATGAGGATTTCCGTATATATGGATATGTCCCTGGGATTTATCCAGTTTTACTGTAGGTATTTCTAATATTTCACAGCCTATGGAAGCATCAATATGTCCCGGTGCACCAAGATAGATATCTTCATTTCTGCTTCCATCTATAAGAGTATCACCCCACATATCAAGGTCAAGCCCTACTTTTACAAAGGCATCAGCATTCTGCATCTTTGCCATAAAACTCGGTTTGGCATAGACAGTATGAGGATTCTGATATCCTTTACTGAGAGTTATTATTTCTACCCTGTCTCCTCCAACACCTGAAGTAAGGTCGCCAAGATCAGTTGTAGTTGTTACTACTTTCAATTTTGCTTCTGTTTTATTTGCAGCAAAAAGTAAAAAGATCATTATAAAAGTGATTAATTTTCGCATTTATATTACCTCCTTTTTAATGTTTGTGGGGGCCCAGAGTGAAAGTAGTCTGTAAAAAGATAGAATCACTCTTTTCCCCAAATGTTCTATCTGTATGAGTATATTGAAGCCTGAATCTACTGACTTCACTGGGGCAGAAAGAGATAGCTGCCGAATAGGCCCTTTCATAATCTTGATTATTATATGGAAATTCTGAATAATCATATCTAAGACCAAGATACCATCTTCTGGCCATTTGATACTGAGCTAAAAGATAATAACCGTTACTATTTAAAGTATTGGTACTGTTAAGCAGGTCCCTTCGACTGAAGATTGCTTCTCCCTGTAATATAAAAGAACTGTAAGGATCATCTGTCGGAAGCCATCTGTAGGTCACATCAAATCCTGCAAGGTTTGTATTGAGATTATTTTCTACATCACATTTACCCCTTGCATAACTGCCTCCCAGTTCGAGAGAATGATTTTCATTCAGGTCAAAAAAGGTTTTTATATGACCCAGATAAATATAATTATCATCCTCAGCAAAAGAAGGACTTTCTCCACCTCCTGTTACAACTTCACCGGCTAATTCCACATATGTATCAGTTGGAAGAAGAACACTGACCTCTGCACCAACAGAGGCAAAGCCTTCAGGTCCAAGGAAATTTTTTATCATATTGGGATAATCTACCAGATAATATTCGGGTCTGTGCATTCTGTTTGCTCTTCCGAAACCCATTCGAAATTTTCCGAGTCGTGACTGAAGGGAACCGGGAAGATTTAAAAGGGTCATATAACCTTCTTCTAAGTGTAATTCTCCTGCGTGAATACCCAGGAAAAAATCTCCCCTTGCATATGGGTCAACTACTCCCTGAAAAGCAAGTTCGAGTTCTCTCAACTGAAGATCATTTGGATTGTGATGATGTTTCTCAGTGTGAAGTGCAGAAAGGTTATGTTTTTTTGTTCCTGTCAGATCAGGTGGTGTACTATTATGACCGTGGGGATCTACATTTGAAAACAGTATATCTCCTACGACACTTATATCAGGATTCAGTGATTGATAGGCCTGTCTTGATGAAGGATGTTCGATTTCTTCAGATATCGGTGTAATTTGCTGTAAAGTCTGCTGTATATCCATTTTTTCAGTAATAGACTGCTGTTCTTTTTTCAGTTCTTCAAGAGAGGCTTTAAGGGTATTTAACTGTGCCTCATAATTTTTTGTAGTCTCTTCCAGTTTTGCTTCAAGTTCTTTTATCTTTTTCTCTAACTCTTCATTAAAGGTCTTTTCTTCTGTGGAAGTTATATCCTGTTTCTCATCTTTTGAATTCTCAAGGTTTATGCGATCCGTATTCAATGTTAAAATCTTATGTTCATAGTTTAATCTTGTTGTTTCTATCTCCTTCTCAATTTTCCTTATTTCCATAGACTCATTAAATCCATATGAATTCAAAGGAAAAAGTAAAATAAAGAATAAAATAACACATATACGGGAAAACATAAAGTATCCTCCTTAATGAAATATATATTATATTGGATTACAAAAGCTGATAGCTAAGAACTATTTATATTTCAGGAGGATCTCTCGAAGAATAAACATGTGATATGTATAATTTTGAAGGAACTGTCTTTATTATAGATAAAGGCTTAAAGAGAAGTGTGATTTCGAATAAAAGAAAAAAGAATATAGAAAGAGAAAAGAAAGTCTGTAACCACTGACAGACATTACAATTATTACTTTCCTCTCCTTCATTATGTCTGTGAGTTATAGACTGTAGAGGAAGAATTATAAGTAATAATATTAAAAATAAGAGAAGATATTTTTTATTTTTCATATGTAATTTCTTAAGGCAAATTCTCTATATATATCCGATTTCCTTCTTACTTAATTATATATATTCCATGCAGTTTGATAACATAGTCCCTACTTTTTAGCCCATTTACTTGGTACCGCAACAGGTAAAAAAGTATCCAAAAACATATACATCTGTCCCTGTTCGGGCTCTGGAGCAAAAGATATGCCGTCAAAGGAGAAAGTT
>JAKJGF010000286.1 GCA_022704525.1 Bacillota bacterium
TGATAGGTGGAATGGAATTTTTCTTCTGTTATACCCAGGTGAGTGGCTAAAGGAAAAAGTTCTCCAGAGGTAAGGAAAATGTTTTTTCTCCTGCAGCAATTTCCACACTGAGAACAGTATGAAGTAAAAATATCAGGGAAATACTCTACAAAGGAAGTTATAAATTCACTTATTTTCTCCTGTAATCTCCTATTTTCTATATATTTTATGGTGAACATTTCCTGCCCACCGGGGCTTTCTTTATAAAGGGTGATTATATTTGCTCTGGCTGATATTTTTTTATAATTTCCTGTCATATATATATTACCATTAAAAGTTCTGTTTTCCAGTATACTCATGAGGTTTTCTCTCTAAATTTAATAAGTGTCTTTAAACCTTCTTCCAGTGTAAAAGAAGGTTTATAACCGAGCAGGTTTATTGCCTTTTTAATATCAGCTTTTGAGTGTTTTATATCACCTTCCCGGGCTTCTTTATAAAGGGCCTTGATTTTTTTACCTGTAATGTTATTTATTGTATCCATAAGCTTGAGGAGACTGATAGATTTACCTGTGGCTATATTAAATACTTCTCCACCGGAAAGTCCTTCTTTCTCCATGGCAAGCAAATTGGCTTTCACCACATCTTTTATAAAGACAAAATCTCTTGTCTGAGTGCCATCTCCGAAGATGGTGGGAATTTTATCTGAGAGAATTCTGTTTATAAATATGGATATGACACCTGAATAGGGGGAAGATGGGTCCTGGCGGAGGCCAAAGACGTTAAAATAACGAAGTGATATTACAGAAAGATTATAGAGTTTTGAGTAGACCCTTCCATAATATTCACCTGTAATCTTTGCCACTCCATAGGGAGATTCCGGAGAGGGTAACATAGTTTCAATTTTAGGAAGCTTCGGGGTATTTCCATAAACAGCGGCTGAACTGGCAAGAATCACCCTTTTAACATTGTTTTTTGATGCACAATCAAGGACATTCAGAGTTCCTGTTATGTTTATACTGTGATTATCAAAAGGTCTATTAATAGAATCAAAAGCAGATACAAGAGCCGCTTTATGAAAAACATAGTCCACCTTTTTCATAATCTGGTTAAGTCTTTCGTAATCTCTTATATCCCCATTAATAAATTCTATTTTATCTCTAATATGTTCTATATTTTTTAAATAACCACTTGAGAGGTTATCCAGTATTATGACTTTATTCTGATTATTTTTTACTAATTCTTCAGCTATATGGGAACCTATAAACCCGCAACCTCCTGTTATTACATGTGTCTTCATAGTTTAATAGTAAAGGTAGTACCTTCTTCTTTAGTGGATCTAAAGAAAATCTTTCCTTTAAGATACCTTTCTGTTAAAAGTTTTACGCTGTAAGTGCCCAGACCCCGGCCTTCTCCGCCCTTTGTACTGAAAGAACGATTGAATATCTGAAGTTTAATGTTTTCGGGTATTTCAGTTTCATTATGAACAGAGAAGCTTATTCCTTCCTGATTTTTTTTATATGAAATAGTTATAGTTTGCCCCGGTTCTGATGCTTCCAGAGCATTTTTAATGAGATTACTCAGTATTCTGCTGAGTATAGTTTGATCTGTATAAATAATAGTATCTCCGTTAATTATTGGAGGGTTAATTATTTTCCCCCTTGCCACATCATGTTTTTTATAAAGTGCAGAGAGGTGAGATAAAATATTGGAGACATTTACTTCTGCCAGACTGATATTTAATTCTCCTTTTTCAGCCTGTAATAAAGCTTTCTGAAATTTAATTTCCTCTATAAGCTGCCTTGAAAGATTTACTCCCTCTTTTAAGAATTCTTTTATTTCTTCTTCATTCAGTTCAGGCATTAATTCCATAATACCGTGTAATCCTGCTGCAAGATTTAAAATATCGTGAAAGAAAATTCTTTCAATAAAATGGCGATATTTTTCATGGGATATATCACGGACTGCAAAGATGATGAAGTTTTCTTGATTAACCTCAAAAGGTGTAGTCCATATCTGAAGATTAAGAGCATTTCCATTATCAGTAGTTATTCTACATTCTTCTGAGCTTTTTTTCTCTGATTTCTGAGTATTAAGTATGGCATGAAAAGCTCCGCAGTATAAACAGAATTTTGTCGTGTTACATCCTCCCGGCGTTTCCCTGGCATGAATACAACCGATAGCTTCTCCCGGCCTTTTTCCCAGGATGGTTTTCTCATCATCCAATTCAAGAAAGAGTAAGAATTTGTCATTTACCAGAACAATCTGCCTTTGTTTATTTATAATTATTATTATATCAGGAGAACTATTCAGTAAAACCCTGATAAAATAATTTTCTTCTAAAGCTTTATTTTGTTTTAATATTTCTTCCTCTTTAATCCTTTCTAGAGAAGTAACTTCTGTTAACATAATTATCACCTCTGACTTTAGAAATATGTATCAATATCCAGAGCTATTTTATATGACAGGTTTCCACATCTGTAAAGGGCTTTTTTAGAGATTAAATCCATAGTATCATATTTTGAATGAATAGCAAAGATTATTTTAGAAAACAATTTTCCGCTGGATATTGTTATAACAGGAAAACCATAGGATGCCACAGGGAATTGATCTAAACCCGCTCCCAGGGGTATATAACCTTTTGTAAAGGGATAACCTTCTTTTTTTACTATTTTTTCTGCTAAAGGAGTTAATAGTCCTCCTGTATGAAGTGGTGGTATACCATATGATGAGGTTATTATTATATTACCTTCTGCAGCAGGGCCGTCAAAATTTATAAAATAGCTGTTTTCTTTATCATAAGAATCTTCTTTTTCCTCCATAAATCGCACTGCCCCACAGAGGCCTTCTTCTTCAGCTCCTGTTGCAATAAAAGTTAGATTTGTATTTTTCATTTCTTCAGGAAGAGTTTCTGCAAGTTCCAGAAGTAACCCTATGCCAGATGCATTGTCAAGGGACCCGGGAGATAGATTGGATGAACGGTTTAGTTGTAATAAGAGTAATGATATGACAGTAATAAGACACAGATAGAAGAGAAATGTTTTATCCCATGAAGGTACAGGCCAATTCAGATATCTTGCCAGAGTAAGGAAAAGAGTTATAAATATGAGAAGAATACTTCCAAGAAAAGATGTGCTAAAAAGGCTGGCCCTCCAGAAAGCAGGAAATGTCTGGGATTTTGAGTCATAATGAGCAAGAAATATAAGATTTTTAGAAGCACCTTCTTTTAATTTCCTTCCTATGAGATTCCAGGATAATCTCGGATACCAGGGAACATCATATAGTTTACTATAGCTTTTTCTCCATCTGGTGGAGGCAATTATAAGACTTACTACTATAAAAGAAATTATTACTGAATAAAGAGGATCTTTTTCATAGAACATATAGATAAAGATCTCCATAATTATTAAAAATAACAGAAAAAGCCTTGCCATAACTGATAGAGGAAAGGTTGTATAAGTAAATTCCTGTATTTCTGTCTCAAGTCCAAATGATTTGAAAGCATTAATTATATAATCTCTTGCCTTTATTTCCCCATTACTTCCGGGAGCTCTGGGAAATGAAAGATTTTCTATGTGTTTATAGGCATTTTCTGTATCGAATTTCAATTTTTACACCACCTTTTAATATACTACTCCTCCCCACTGAAGTTTTTCATTCAGTAGCTGATAATAATCAGTACCGATTTTTATAAAATTGGTTGTTCCCGGTGCTTTTTTTATTTGAACCATATCATTTTCACTCATTTCCCATACCTTCTGTCCGTCAAGAGATAGCCTCACGTCCCTGGTGGTATCTGCATTTGTGACCCATACACTGTCATCAGAAGGAATAAGAAGTGGCTTATGGTAAAGAGAATGTGAACAGATTGGTGTAAGAATTATTGTTTCAACCTTGGGATTTACAATTGGACCTCCTGCAGAGAGAGAATAAGCGGTAGAACCTGTAGGTGTTGCAATAATTACACCGTCTCCGAAATAGGTAAGGCGGAATTTCTCACTCACCTTTACACAGATTTTTACTGCACGGGAATGATGGGTACGATAAAAAACGGCATCATTAAGTATTATATCTTTAAAAACCTTTTCTCCATCAACTGTAACAACTACTTCAAGCATCATACGTTTTTCTATTTCAAATTTTCCATCAAGTACTTTCTGAATATCTGTATACATATTGGATAATTTTACTTCTGTTAGAAAACCCAGTGTACCGAGATTCATACCCAGAAGAGGGACTGAACTCCCGGCAATCCAGTGAGACCATTTTAAAAAGGTTCCATCTCCTCCCAGGGTTATTGCCCAGTCTACTTTTTTTAGTAATTCTTCTTTTTCAAGTCCCAGGGTTTCTATTTCAAGCTTTACAGACAGATTTTTTGTGGTATATATATGAAGACCTTTTTCTGTAAACCATTTGATTAAATCTTTTCCTATCTTAATTACCTCACTTCTGTGTTTATCCAGGAATAAAGCTATAGATTTCATATTGTTCCTTTCTTTATGGGTGATGTGTAATTCGTATGAACCCTGACGTATTATGTATCACGCTTAATTCATTAAGAATTTAACATAACTATAAATAATTTCGTTACAGGATTTTCTTTCCCCTTCTTAAAAAAAAAGATAGTTACCTGAAAAATTATTCTGAAAATAAAACAGTGAGCAGTAAACAATAAGAATCTCTTCACTTCTCACTGCTCACATTTATATTATAAAGAGGTTGAATATTTATATAGTTCCTATTCCTTCTATTACACCTTTTACTGTGGGAGATATGTAATGTCGTGGTTTAGAACTGGACAGTAAGGGTATTTCTGCTAATTTTTCACAGAAGGTTTTCATGTCTATATCTTCATCTTTTAAGTCTTTTATGTTACTTAAAAGATTATAAATTGTTTTTGCTGCAGGTATGGCAGCAGCGGCAATACCGGCAGATGTTGTAATTCCTGCTCCCAATCCAAGGATAATCCCCATTGTTACAGCTACTACAGCAATCCCTCTTAATCCATCAAGGGCATTATCTATAATTTTTTCATCTCTATTAATTAATTCTTTATCTTTTATAGCAGAAAATACATTATAAACTCCTTTGAATGTATGATAGACTCCACCTGCAGCTCCGATGGTTTGCACTACATTCTGACCTATCTCTCCCAGTATTTTCGCAGGTAATGTCATAGTAGAGGTAATGGCAAGTCCTTCCATTGTATGGAAAAGGGAATCAGTTAGTTCCTGTTTGTCTTTTGCTTCTTCATTTGTTAGATATAAGTAGGTATTTTTAAGGCCGTAAGAGATTTCACTCCCTCCCAGACCGAGAGCAACAGCTGTCC
>JAKJGF010000287.1 GCA_022704525.1 Bacillota bacterium
TCTATAAAGAAAACCTGTATCAATACAAAACTAAAAATAGAATCCGCAAAAGGATAGCTGCCATAAAAAAAAGACTGGCCTTCCTTGATAATTATCTCTTAAAACTTCTCTCAGAAGGACTGAGTGAAACCGGGAAAATCATCACTCTTTTTACTATATATAAAACAAACCGTCTGTTCTATGAATTTATGGAAGAAGTGGTAAAAGAAAAATTCATTCTAAGACAGGATTATCTTGAAGATATGGATATAAGCCTATTTTTTCAGAGAAAGGCAGAAGAAGATGAGACACCGGCAGCCTGGGGGGAAAGTACTGTTAAAAAATTAAAGAATGAAATAAAAAATATTTTATTTGAAACAGACATTCTCAGGAGAGATAAAACCCTGGAGAGAAAAATGCTCCATCCTGACCTGAAAGCCCATTTTATGGATAAAGGAGAAAGGCAGTTTCTGGATTGCCTGGAGGGTTTATGATAAAAACTAAAGAGAACCTGGAAAAGATCCTCAAGAAAATTAGAAGCAGAGAGTTTCTTGAAAACCTGGGTTCTGGCAATGAAACGGGGTTTTATGTTTTTGACTATCCGCCGGAAGAAGAAATGTTTATAAGGGATTATGTTAAATATATTTTCAAACAGCTGACACTGGCGGGTTCGGATATAAAACCTGTAGAAATAGACCTGTATAAAGTTATGCTGGATCTATTAAAGAGTAAAAATATCTTTCATAAAGTAGCCCCTGTGGAAAGGGATAAGGGAGAAAAGGAATTGAGAAAGGCCCTGTTTCCTTTATTAAAGGCTGAGAATTTCACAAAGATTATAAAACAGAAGGTAGAAGGTTATAACCTCGTTTTTCTCACAGGTATCGGGAAAGTCTGGCCTCTGGTCCGCTCTCATACAATACTTAATAATCTCCACCATGTCCTTGATAAAATTCCTCTGATTATGTTTTTCCCCGGCAGATATGACAGGGTAGAACTTCAGTTATTTGGTAAATTCAGAGATGATAATTACTACAGAGCTTTCAAGCTGATAGAATAACTCAAAAAGGAGGGATGACAGTGCAAATTAAAGACCTTTTTCAAAAAGATATTTACAGAAACATTAACGGTGTTATTAAAGTGGAACAGGATGACAGTGAAAATGTTTATCAGGAACTTGATGAATATGTAGTAACAAAGGAAATGGATAAACATTTCCATGACTTTTTTTCTTCTTATATAAAAACTCTTGATTATAAAACAGATAAAATAGGTGTATGGGTATCAGGTTTCTTCGGATCCGGCAAGAGTCATTTCATTAAAATCCTCTCGTACCTCCTGTCCAATAAAAAAGTAAACAATAAACATGCTTTTGAATTCTTTCAGGATAAATTTCAGGATGAAATGCTTTTATCTGATATCAGGAGGGCTATTACAAAAGGTACTACAGATGTAATCCTCTTTAATATAGACTCTAAAAGTGATGCTCTGAATAAATCAGACAAAGAAGGCATAGTAAAGGTCTTTATGAAGGTTTTTGACGACATGCAGGGCTACTGTGGAGAAATACCCTGGCTTGCGGAACTTGAAAGGGAAATGGATAAAAGAGGATACTATGAGTCTTTTAAGGAAAAATACAGAGAAATCACAGGTCAGGACTGGGTGGAGAACAGGGGAGCCTTCTACTTTGACAAGGATAATATCCTTAAGGCTCTTGAAGAGGTTTCCAGTATGTCAAAAGAGACTGCTGAAAAATGGTTTGACACGGGAGAGAGTAACTATACCCTCAGTATAGAGAAGTTTGCTAAAATCATTCTGGATTACTGCAATTCCCGTAAAGATCACAGGATCATATTCCTTGTTGATGAGATAGGTCAGTATATAGGTGACAGTACTGACCTGATGCTTAACCTCCAGACCCTTACAGAGGATCTTGGCAGAATTCTTAATGGCAGGGCCTGGATAGTAGTGACATCACAGGAAGCCATTGATGCCATTACAAACCTTAAGGGCAGGGATTTCTCAAAGATTAAAGGCCGGTTTTCCACAATGCTTACTCTTTCCAGCAACAACACCGATGCTGTTATTAAAAAGCGTATCCTGGAAAAAAAAGATCCTGTTAAAGATTATTTATCTCTTTACTATAATGAAAAAAAAACAATACTCCGCAATCTGATAAGTTTCTCATCGGCAACGGCAGAGATGAAGTCTTATGGTTCATCAGAAGAATTTGTAGAGGTCTATCCTTTTATTCCCTACCAGTTTAATCTTGTCCAGAAGGTTTTTGAGCAGATAAGGAAGATAGGGGCATCGGGGGCACATCTGTCTGAAGGAGAAAGGTCCATGCTGAGTGCTTTTCAGGATGCAAGTAAAATGATAGGAGAGGGGGAGACAGGGGAACTTGTTCCTTTTTCTTTTTTCTATAAATCTATAGAGACCTTTCTCCATTCAGGTATAAAGAGGACTATCAACCAGGCCGGGGAGAACAGCCGCCTGAACAGTGAAGATATTGAGCTTTTGAAAATCCTCTTTATGATTAAATACATAAAAGAGATAAGGCCTAATGTGGAAAACCTTATTACCCTGAGTATAACCCGTATAGATGAAGATAAAATCATTTTAAGGAACAGTATAAAGGAATCCCTTGAAAGACTTGTATCGGAAACACTTGTGAAAAAGAACTTTGACGAGTATGAGTTTCTTACAGATGAAGAACAGGATGTTGAAAGAGAGATAAAGAGCATAGATATAGATGAACAGAACATCCTTGAGTACGGGGCAAACATCATTTTTGAAGATATCTATAAGGATAAAAAATACAAATACAGCAATAGTAATCACTATTCCTTCAACTCCCGGGTGGATGAATATAACAGGGGAAGCCAGGGCCATGAGATTACTGTTAAGATTATGACTCCCTGGGATGAGAATTATTCTTCTTCTAATTTTAATATGATAATGGCTTCTGCAGATGGAATTTTAATAAAACTCCCTCAGGATGGAACTTTTTTGGATGAAATAAAGAGAATACTTCAAATAATGAAATACACAGGTCTCAGGGCTTCTCTTAAAAAGAGTGATACCCTTCAGAAAATAATAGATCATAAAAATTCAGAGGTTCAGAAGATAAAAGAGAGGGTAAAATCACTTATAGAGACGGCAATTGAAAACAGCACCATCTATTTATGCGGAGATCGGGTTGATATTAATGGGGGAAGCGCAAAGGACATTATAAACAATGCCCTCCATAAAATGGTGGAAAATGTATATTCTAAAGTGGACTATGTGAAGAAACATATAGTTTATGCAGATGATTTATATGAGATATTAAACGCAAATGATCTGGATTTATTCAGACAGACTCAGTGGGACAGCAATAAGCTTGCTGCTGATGATATAAAAGGTTTTATTGAGAGGCAGGGTGAAAGGTCTTTAAAGACTACTGTAAAGGCCATTAAAGACAAATACAGTAAAAAACCTTACGGGTGGTCTGATCTTGATATAGCTGGCCTGATTGCGTCTCTCTTTACACTGGGGGATATAAAAGTCAGGTATCAAAACGAGTATGTAAGGGATAAGAAAGCTATCCCTGATTATTTTACAAAGAGGGATTACGGGGAAAAGGTACTATTGGAACCGAAACCCGGAGTATCCATAGAAGTTATAATCCAGGTTAAAAAGATAATAATGGATGCCTTCGGAACTGCCAGTTTGCCGGATGATCCTGAAGGGCTCTTCAATAAAGCAAAAGAGGTAATTACCGGATTTCACCAGGAGTTAAAAGACTACAGGGCATTATATTCAGCAGGCAGGTTATATCCCGGCAGACCTGTTATTGAAGACGGGATAAAGCTTCTGGAGAAAATCCTGTATATAAACGATGAACTTCAATTTTTCCAGGCTTTGATACATAATAAAGAAGATTTAAAGGATCTTGCTGAAGATATAGAACCTGTAAGGTTTTTCTTTGAATGTCAGGTTGGAGCATTTAATAAGGCCCTGGATGATTACAAGAGATTTTCAAATGACAAACCCTATCTCACTGAAGAGGCAAAGAGGAATCTGGAAGAAATGGACAGGATATTCAGCCTGAAAGAACCGTACAATGACATAAAAGATTTACCTCTCCTGACTGCAGGTATAACAGAACAGCACAGTAAGGTTTTAGAGGATTACAGGAAAAACATTATTGATAAAATACAGGTTGTTCTTCAGGATATAAGGGATATTCTGGAAAGGAATAAGTCCTTTCTCAAACCAGCCTTTTCTGAGAGTATCATTTCCTATTACACCCGGCAGATTGCAGAGGTGGAGCATGTTAAGGACTGTGTAAAATTCAAGGCCCTTAATGCTGAGATTGAAGAATGGAAGTCTGTTTCTTTAAAGCAGATAGATGAAGAAATAGGAAAATATAAAGGAGAGCAGTCCGGGGCGACTGGTAAGCCTGTAAAGAAAGTGGAACAGATAAAAACAGGGGATTTCCCAAAACGTAAAGGGCTTATCGAAACTGAGGGTGATCTTGAGGAATATATAGATAATTTAAAGGAAAAGCTTAAAAAAATACTCCAGGAGGATAAGGTTATAAGGTTTATATAATTTTTTATCAGATTTTACCCAGGCTTTTCCTCACTGCATCCTCGGGGTCACTGTAAAAATTGATCTGGAATTTAGAGAATAATTCGGCCGGCACTGTACTTATATCCCCTGCACTGCTGGCCGGCATTATCACTCTTTTCGCCCCTGCATCCAGACAGACCTGAAGAGTATCAGCAAGGTTTGAAACTTTCTTGATAGTCCCCCCTATAGTCATAGTACCAAGTATTACAAGAGACTCCTGCACCGGGATATTCATTGCCCCCGAACATAGAGCAACTACTGCAGTAAGTGTTAAGTCTTCACTCATCCCAACTCCCTGAAGGTCCTGAACATTCAGATGATAATCCATCTCTTTTGTGCTTATCTGGCCGCTTATCTTCTTTGCATTGGCTCTGAAGTACTGGAAGGCTATCTCTATTCCTTCTTTTGCGCCTGAAACTGATCCGAGCCCTGTTTTACTATACTTACCGCTTCCCTTAACAACCTGGAGTTCCATTTTAAATACACCTTTTCTTCCGGCATCACCTGTAGCAACAGTATAAATCTGTCCGGGTTTTCCTATACCTTCAGGGATTAGTTTTCCTCCTCCCATTTCAGGGACTGATACAAAATGTTCTTCCTGGCTCTCATTATCTATATAAGAAAAATTTACATCATAAAACTCCATACCTCCCATTTTCTTTAACTGCTCCTTTACTCTTCTT
>JAKJGF010000288.1 GCA_022704525.1 Bacillota bacterium
CCTTATACCGTCTTATCTTATAGTAACAGAGATAAATCCTGCTTATACCTCACAGACCTGTTCAAAATGTGGTTATGTAGATAGAAACAATAGAAAGTCTCAATCAGTTTTTATATGTGAATATTGTAATAAGAAAATTTACTCTGATGTAAATGCTTCAAGAAATCATCTTCTGAGAAGTTCTCAGAAGAAATTGAGTAATATTTATATCAGCAGAAATAATATCCTCAGAGAACTGGTAATTCAGTTCCTTGAGAGAAATCCATGCGTTCATAGCTACGCTAACCACTTACTTGTTAGTAATTCATACTTTATCAGATTTAAGGATGAATTACGGGACAAGGGGAAAGTCTTTTTGTAGATGGATTATATATTTTTATATATTCTTATATGAGAAGATAAGCTATAAGATAAGACGGTAGAAGGTACTGATGTTTAAAGGACTATTTGTCTTTTAATACCCTGGCAGAAGAAAAATAATCTTCTAAAGTGAAGATTATTTTTTACTTTATTTTATCTTTTTTTTGAGTAGAGGGGGTACATACGAGTTTTCTACATTGATAATTTTTAATATTAATTTCTCTGATCTTGAGTTTTGATGTCATATTATAAATTAATATTTTACTTGGTATTTTCTCACTCTGGCTTGGATTACATATATAGAGATATTTTTCATCCGGTGATATGGTTATAGAAGAAATATTTTCTTTAACCTGAATTTCTCCGACAACTTCATTCCTGCCGGTGTCAATTATTACTATAGTTTTATTCTCAGGATTTGCCGCATACATAGTTTTACCATCAGAAGTTATAAGGATATCTGTAAGACCTGTAGGTACAGGTATAGTATTTGTAACGGTTTTTTCTTTTACATCTATTATTGATATACTTTCGGCATCAGAGTTGGTTACATATAATTTTTGTCCCGAAGGACTTGCTATTATGCCCATAGGTCTTTTCTCTACCGATATAGTGGTTAACTGTTTATCAGCCAGATTAATTGCTGAGACATTGTTTGAAGAATAGTTACATATATATAATTCCTGATCATTCGGCAATATCGTTCCTGTTATGGGACCTTCTCCAACAGATATAGTATCTATGACCAGCATAGAACTATTTTCTATAGCTGTGACAGACCCTGAACTTTTATTTATTACAAAAAGTTTATCTCCTTTATAAGAAGAGAATATACATACAGGTCCATTTTGAACTATTATGTTATTAATTTCCTTACAGGTAGTTAAATCGACGACAGAAATTTTATCTGTTATTGTTGTAGCATAGAGATATTTTTTATCTGGTGAAATAGCGAGACCACCATTTGAAGTAATACTGATTTCTATTTTTTTAATTATCTCACCTTTTTTAATATCCAGTACCATTATGTTGTTACTGCCATATTCCAATAGATAAGCTATGGGTGCAGTAGTATCGGCAGGTGATAAGGAATTAGATAATATATATATTAACCCTATAAGTATTACTGCTCCTATGATTATCAAATAGTTTGTCGGTATATATTTATTTATTGTCCAGAGCAATGTCTGAGTTACTCCCGTGATTTCCGTTCCCACAGTTTGCTTCTGGATGATCTTTTTTTTCTTTTCCACTTCCTCTTTCTTTTTTATCATATCAGATAGCTGAACCTCACTGAAGGCAATAGAGTTTAATTTTTCTTTAAAATCGGTATAGTTTTCGAAACGCTCTTCAGGTTTCATCTGGAGACATCTGGAGATAAATCTTCCAAATTGTAGAGACACAAGAGGATTGAGTGTTCTTACAGGTTTGAAATTAAGGGGATGTGTTTCCGGATTGTCCTTGGTGAGCAGATAATAAGCAATTGCACCTATACCAAACATATCGGATTTGTGATCTATTGGCTTTATACCATACTGCTCTGATGATGCATAACCGGGAATACCCATCAATTGATTGCTTTTGAGTGGTCCGCTTCTGAAAAATCTACCTAGACCGAAATTTATTAGTTTAACCTGATTATCCTCAGTGATGATTATGTGATCAGGTGAAAGATAATAAAAGAGAACAGGAGGATATTGTTCTGAAAGATAAGATAAAGCGTCTGAGATCTGAGAAATCCACTGTCCTACAAGATCAGGAGCTATATTTCCCTGTTGTTCTTCCTCTTCCGTAGTTTTTTTCTGATCCTTAACACTGGAAGAGGATTCATATTTTTCCTTTATCTGTCTTAAAGTTTGACCTTTTATATATTCCATTACTATAAACTGTTTATTTTCAGAAAGGATGGCACTTTCAGAAGAGAAAGAGTCTATAACAGAAGCCATATTATCATGTTTTAGTTTTTTATATATTTCAATTTCTTCACAAAATTTTTTAAGTGCCTGTTCTCTATCTTTACTGTCTATAGCCTCATTTAATAATTCTTTTATTACTACATGTTTATTTT
The DNA here is from genome assembly GCA_022704525.1 of Bacillota bacterium. Classification (GTDB taxonomy): domain Bacteria; phylum Vulcanimicrobiota; class SpSt-956; order SpSt-956; family JAKJGF01; genus JAKJGF01. The sequence continues at coordinate 2,429 of JAKJGF010000288.1, forward strand.
CCTCTGTATCTTCTGCAAGATATACATTTGAGAATTTAGCAGAATATATGCATTTAATTATTTTGTAATGATTATGTAGAATTGTCTCAGGTAATATTTCATGGGCCATGAATTTATTTTATCTCCCTTTTTATAATTGTATATTCCTTTATTAACTCATATAAAATAATTCCACAATTTAACATAAAAATCCTTCTTGTAATAGGTCAGTATTACAGGATTCGAAAATTTATAAAGTTCATTCAATAATCCAATACCATTTTTTATATAATAAATTACGCTTCACACTTCACATCTCACATCTTACGTCTCACTAAATCTTATATCCTCTGAGATATCTACTCAATTTCTTAAAATTTGTTGTTCCTTTCATCATACGTTCATAGACTGTCTTGAAATCTTCATCATTTAAAATGAGATCACCCATGAGTTCATAGGTTAATTCTTTATTTAAGAAGCCTGCCGTAAAAGCATCTACTATTTCTGTTGCCAGTTTTGAACGATTATCATCAAATTGTTTCATCTTTTTCAGATTGTCTTTTTCCTGTCCATTGAAATAGACAATTTCAAGATATCCGCCAATACCTATATTCATTTTATGGCAGTGATTTGTAGCCTTTATGGCATTAATAAGACCATCAAGGTGATCTATTTTTGTTCTTCTCTCTGTAAGGGTTTTGTTTCGAATGAAATCTATGAAATTTACATTTGAAAGATCCTGACCTGAACCATCGGATTGAAATATGGAATGGACAGATTCGCAGGTATTCTCCATTAAAGAGAGGTGGTAAATCTGAAACCCTTCTTTTGAGTCCCATCCAGCTACTACACCTATATTTATAAATATTCTGTCCGTCTCTGTTGTCCTTTTTTTCCAGGTTAATATCTCTTCTGCTTCCTTTATAATATCTTTGTCTTTTATATCTATCCTGGTATCATTCGACATATAAAAACCTCTTATTAAATCTCTTCTGTCAAAGCCGTATCTGGTTTTGAGTAACTCATCTACATGTCTTTGTTTTATTTCTACCATTTTATCAAAAACCAGGTAGGCCACATCCTCTAAGGATTTGAATTGTTCAGGCTTCTTACCGAATCTTTCTATCTCCTTATCATACATGTCATCTAATTCTTTGAGAAGAGCATATTTTATTTCACTTCCTACAGAACAGGTACCGGTAGTTCCCATCCGTGCTACCAGACCATATTCTTTTTGTATCCTGAGAGGTATTATGTGTTTTATCTTATCTATACTGCATAATTTTCTCTCCATATTGAGAGTTCTTTCTTCATCAGATATGATAGCCCCTGAATGTTCATCGAATTTTATGGCATTTATTACAGTCATATTTTTACCCCCTGTTTCTTTTCAGCAGATTTTTTGTTTTTTTTACTGCCAGAAGGTTTTAGTTCCGGCAGACAATCCACCTTGTATCCCCTGAGAATGAAATCTAGAATCTGTCTGTCTCTGGTATGGGCAAACATTTCTTCTTCAATCTCTTCGAACTTTGCTCCCTTGAGGACAATCTTTTCTATAAGATTATAGGTAATTTCCGAATCTAACTCTCCGTATTTATTTCCTATTACCACTTCAGTTGCAATTTTTGCTTCATGATCTCTTATTTCACGTACCCTTTCACTATAAGTCTTTTTTTCTCCATCTATGTATATAATATTAAAATATCCTCCTACTTCATGGTTATGAATTGCCGCTTCATGGGCGGCTTTGATTAATTCTATGGTACCTTCTATAATATCAAAACCGGATCGTCTTTCATTCATGGTCTTTTTATTCATATAATTTGCCATACTTATCTGACCTACATCTTTCCCCTTGCCTCTTATTTCGAAGGGTCCCGAAGTGAGATAAAGGACAGGTTCCTGAAGACTGAAAGCATAACAGGATATCCCTGTTTTTCTGTCATAACCCAGTAGAACTCCTTCATGGTCCAGATAATTATCAAGGGGAGAACCTTTGGGCGGAACTGTTGCTAATTCAATAGCTTTTTTCTTTATACTCTCCTGGTTTATCTCATATTTTTTACCACTTAATTCAAAGAAACCTTTTGTGAGATCATCCCTTGTAAATCCATAGAGAGATTTAAGTTTTGTGTCTATCCTTTTTTTGAAACAGTCCTGAAGTACATTAAATACTATCCTGGCCACATCTTCCACAGTTTCAAAAGCCTTAATTTTTTTTTCCCTGTATCTTGCTTTTAATGCAGAAGATGCTCTTTTACGTACATCATAAGAAAATGTAGGAGTTCCCACACCTCCATAGATAATAGCCATACCCAGTTCATCTGAAATTTCCTCTTTTAATATGGGTTCCAGATAATCACAGAAATGTATTTTTCGTCTTCTCTGTAGCCAGTATTCTTCATCACTGATTATGGCTCCCTGCCTGTTATTAAACTTTAATGCACAAACAACTGACATAATATTCCTCCTTATTTGTGAAACGTGAGAGGTAACTGTAACATTATTTATATATCACGCTACACGGGTTGCAATTTCCTAGTATTCGTCAAATTACTTTATAATCCTCTGAATTACTGAGTTATAGTAATTTTAAAAAGTGAAACGATTAGAAACTTCTTTTCATTTTTCATGAGAATTTCAGACATTATTTTTTGTACTTATTCTAATCTTTCAAGAATTATCTCACTTTTCATCTACTTGGTACCGCAACAGGCAAGTTAGTATCCATCTCACAAGTCTGTTCCTGTCCGGGCTCTTACGCAAAATCTATGATCCTGTTACAATGAAATCTGTTATTACAGAATATACAGTTTTGTATTTATTTAAGTTATAACTTTCTCCTTTGACGGCATAT
>JAKJGF010000289.1 GCA_022704525.1 Bacillota bacterium
TGAGACAAAAATATGTCCATTTACAGCATTTATCATTTCTATAGGAGAATGGTAGATATTTTCAGAAAGACATTTTTCAAGTCTCTCTTCTTCCAGTATTTCTCCTGATTTATTCATAGCTTCTATCACTCCATCAGTATAAGTAAAGATATAATCCCCCGGATCTATAATCCAGTTGATTGTTAAAAAAGTTAAAGAACATAAAATATCTTATGACTCACATATTTTCTTATCCACCAGTTCAAGCAAATTTATGAGTCTCTTTCTAAAGTCTTTATCTTTAGCTCCCGGTCTTTTTCCGGCTTTAAGTATATATTTTCTTGCCTCTTCAAAACGGCTATTTTCATAGAGCGAAAAGGCAAGATCATGATAGGCATCCATAAAGTCCGGGTCTAATTCTATAGCTTTTTTTAAAAATTCTATACCTTCATCTATTTTACCAAGTTTTATTAAATGGAGTCCCTTACCTTTATGTGAATATGAATCATTCGGTAAGATCTTAAGAACTTTATCACAATAATCCAGACCTTCCTGAAATTGATTCTGAAAATATTTTATAAACCCCATATTACTTAAGGCTTTGACATTTTTACTATCTATAGAAAGAATTTTTAAACACATTTCTTCTGCTTCATCCAGGCGATTTCTACTTAATAAATAATAAGTCTGATTTGTTAAATCTTCTACATTTTCTTTTTTAGCCATTTGTTTACACCTCATAAATTAGTTTTCAGCTTTATTTTTTGCTGATTTCTTGAAAATTCCTATAAAGTTAAATTATAAGTTCTGAGGAAGAAAATTCTGTTTCCTCCAGACTGGTGATCTGTTTTTTTATATTATTTAAAGCCCTTTCCGTGTCTATGGCTATTTCTTTATTAATTTCCGAATTTATTAAAGCCTTCACCCCATCTTCATCAATAGTCTGGAATACCAGGTGATTATCTTCCTCAAAAAGTGATAGACTTAAAGAAATTTTCCTCTGAATCTTTGCTTTTTTAATTTTTTTCAGAAAATCCAGATCAAGATTTCTGTAAATAAGGGTACCTTTTCTGATAAAATCCATATTATCAGGGAAAATACGGTTCTCTTTCACTCTGTTTACATAAGTTCCACAAAGATTATCCTTTTCGTCAAAAAAACATATGCCATCGCCAGTTCTGAGTTTATTACCTTCTATGATAAAAGGATTTTTTGTCAGTCTTCAGAACCTTTCCGGCGGGTTTACCCGGGGATTTCGGTGTATTAAAAGAGGCTATATCTTTTTCCCTTCCCTTTAAGAAATAATCCGTATAACTCCCTCTGGAAAATTCGCCTTAATAATCCTGATCGTCTAATAGTTTATATACTATCTAACAAACTGTCAATATATATGTCCAGATTATTCAAAACATTAAGGAATCGGTAAAAAATTAAAAGTTAACAAAATTGCAACAAAAAATCTTTATAAATTTTGAATTTTATGTTAATTTAATAGTGTCAACTTTTATTCAGGAGGTAAAAATTATGGATGCAATATAAAAGTCACCATCAGGTTAATAGCCAGTCAGATATCTCTCCACTGTATTTCTATCAGTCTTAAAATTCGGACACTTCTCGAAAATAATCCAGACTTCCTCAATTTTACCGATTTTTAGATTAATGAGATAATCATATCAGAACTTCAGATCTGTTTCAATTATTTTAAAAGGATAAGTTTCATCTATAGAGAAAAATCTTTATATGAAATTGTTTTTTACAAGAGAACGTATAATAACTGTACTGTCATTTTTATGGCTTTTTTCTTTAATGACAGGTTACTATATTATTAAACCAGTAAGGGAAACTTTTATAAATGAACTGCCAAAAGAGACTTATCCCTATCTTCTTATAAGTACTATGCTCATTATACTACTGGTTAATTTTATCTATGATTTTCTTGCTCGTATTCTGTCCTCTGCCAGATTGATTATTTTTATGACACTGTGTTTTACCATAGGACTTTCTATTTTCCCATATTTATTAAATACCAAATGGTCTTCTATTGATTTACCTTTACTGGGTTTACAGCCAGGACATTATGTGTGCATAGTTTTTTATGCCCTCTTTGTAGGAGTATATAATTTATTTACAGTCACCATGTTCTGGTCCTTTGTAAATGAAGTTTTCAATTTAGAAGAAGGCAGAAAATATCTTGGGGCAGTTACTGCCGGAGGATCAGTGGGAGGATTACTTGGCAGCAAAATTACTTCCTATCTTACTTCAAAAATGCCCATAGCTGATCTAATTTTTATAGCTGTTATATTACTTCTTCTTACACTGATTTTTATGTGGCTTTTGTTACCCTATAGAAAAACTGTAGATAGGAAAGAAACTATTTCCTCTGTGCAGGCAAAGGAAAACGGATTTAAAATGATTTTCCACTCTTCCTATCTACGGTGGATGATACTTGCTATGTTCCTTACAACTTCCAGTGGAACAATTCTCGGGTATCAAATGAATGCCCTTGTTAAGGAATCGATTCTGGAACAGGCAAAGAGAGCAACCTTCTGGGCTGATATGTATTTCCTTATAAACTGTCTGAGTCTGGGGGTTCAAATTTTACTTATTCGCCCAATAATCAGTTGCTTTGGCATTATGACAGGTCTTTTAATTTCTCCTCTTATTGATTTTACAGGGGCCTGTCTGCTTGGCTGTTCTCAGAGACTGAGTTTTGGAAGTTTTTATTTTGTTGGCCGGTACAGTAGTGAATATTCTTTTAACAGAGCTTCAAAAGAAATGCTTTTTATACCAACAAGCAAAGGATTCAAATATCAGGCTAAAGCTATAGTGGATACCTTTGTCTTCCGCATGGGCGACGGACTTGTAAGTCTTCTTTTGATATTTCTGGAAAATTATCCTATTTCTTATGTCGCTTTTTTGGGTATAGGTTTTAATTTCTTAAGAATTATACCGGCTGTAGTTCTGGCAAGAGAGTATAAAGATATACAAAATCGGAGTCGTTAAATGTGAACTCTTGTGCGGGGTTTAAATTCTTATATATATTACAGGAGTGTAAATTTTATTATAAATTAAAAGCCTATTTAAACATATATAAGGCGCAAGCAGCTCCAGGGCCTTATTCACAGTCAGTCGTGGCAGGAGAATCTGTCTTTTCTCTCAATTCGATTCCTCTTGAGCCTCTCAGCGAGGAAATGATTAATAAAGGAATATTAACAAGAAAGGAGTAAGTTGGTTTAAACTATGTAACCTGAAGAAGTTTAGAAGCGATCATGATTTATGTAAATATTTACATAATAATGAGTTCGGATAAAAACCTTTTGGTTAACGTTGTTTTTTATGTAAATTTATATAAGTTTACATAATTTTACATAAATATAAATCAACGGTATAATGTTATGAAGATAAAAAGTCTTTTAGTTTATTTCCTTTTATTATTGTGTCTTTTGTACATCCCCATTAAAATCTTTGGACAGGAACCGGGGCAGAAGAAAAAATCTGTTTATAAAGTAAAATTTTACGTAGGAGACTACATAGATCGTGAAGAAAAGGCCAATCAGGATGGCGCTGTATGTTATGTGGAGCAGCATTTTAATTCTACAGAAAATCGCAATACTAATTACACCATAGTCTTAATTGCCACAGGTTCTTCGGTTTTCACCCGTTCCTGGGCGCAGGATTATGTAGATAAGGTTTCTGAGAAATTTCAGATTCCAAAAGGTTACGATAATGGTATAAAGATTGTGAAAGACGGAGATAGAGGTTATGGGAATATTCGTCACGCTAAAATGCCTGCCATTTTACTGGAACCATTTTTTATATGTAACTCTACAGGAGTCGAATGGGCTAAAACAAGACAGGATGAACTGGCGCAGATTTTAGTGGAAACTATATATAAATTTTTTCCCCGAGGTGGTCTGGTGGCATTTTCTGTAGGACATAAATATAAGATTTCCAATCCTGACGATAAAGGTGCATGCCCCTTTGAAGATATTCGGGAAATAGATTTCAATGAAGGTGTTTTATTGAAGGCAGCAGAACGTTTAGACACTGATTATACTGTTTCATCTATTGAAGAAAGCCCCCATTATTTTAGTTTATTTAATGAAATATGCAATCTTGTAGAAAAGAATTTCTATGAACCAGAATATCTTGATAAAACATTCGATTTCATAAAGGAAACCTATAAAACTAATGCCGGTGAAATAAGATCAGAAAGGGAATTTTCAAAAGTCATAAATAATATGCTGAAACAATTGAAAGTCTCTCATACAGATTATTATACAAAGGATGATTCTGAATACTACCAGTTAGCCTCTATGTTTTCAGATGCAGAGGAGATAAAAAAGCTCTTTCATAATAAAGAGATTTTATACCCGGGCACGGGAATACTTGCAAAGGAAATAGACGGTAAAGTCTTTGTGGTTTCTCTTCTTTCAGGTTCTGTTGCAGAGAAAGCAGGTTTACTAAAAGGAGATGAGATAATTTCAGTCAATGGTAAACCCTGGAGAGGAGTAAAATCCTTTATTGATAAAGAAGAGACAACACTTCTTATAAAGAGAAAAGAAGGCCAGAATCTCTTTGAAATAAAAATAAGGACTTCTCTTATAAATCCTTCTGAAGAATTTTTACAGGCCGAAAGGGAAAGTGTAAAGATTTATGAAAAGGAAGATAAAAAGATCGGTTATATTCATATATGGTCTTTTGCCGGTAAAGAGTATTATAAAGAACTTCTCTCTGCAGTTTCCGGTAGACTAAAGGAAGCAGATGCTCTTCTGGTGGATCTCCGTGACGGATGGGGCGGAGCCCAACTGGAATACTTAAATGTCTTCAATGAGAAGATACCTGCAATAACTATGATTGATAGAGATGGGAAAATTACTGACTGTCATCAGCAATGGAGAAAGCCTGTAGTAATACTCATTAATAACAGGGTAAGAAGTGGAAAAGAGATTTTAGCTTATGGCTTTAAAAAACATAAAATAGGAACTCTCATAGGAGAGAAAACAGCAGGAGCTACACTTGCAGGTAAAATCTTTGTCGTATCGGACGGCTCTTTATTGTATCTTGCTTCTTTCGGGACGCGTATAGACGGAGAAAATCTGGAAGGAAAGGGAGTGGAACCCGATATAAGTGTTCCTATGGAGATTAAATACTGCGAGGGTAAGGATATACAGCTAGAACATGCTATAGAATTTCTAATTAAATAAGCTATCAGCGATCAGCAGTCAATTTTTATTAGCTGACTGCTGACCGTTGATAGCTGACCG
>JAKJGF010000290.1 GCA_022704525.1 Bacillota bacterium
GTACAAAACTTATAAGACTGACTAAAAGGACACCGGTTAACGGTGTAAGACGAAAAGAATGAAAAGAAATGAGTCATTAGAATCCAGCGGAATAACTAAAAAGACCCTATCTGTTGTCGCCTGGAAAGGTTTTATCTCTCGACGTTCCGAAATTGTTAATCAGGATAAGAACTTTTTGCAAAGGGTAATCGACTTAAGTGAGATCTTAAATTTTCTCCCATAGAACCTATAGCATTAAAGGTAGTAATACCTGAAATAGTTCCTCCCACAACAGGAATAATTACACCAATAGTCTTGCTGATTCTTTCTCTGCCAAGTTTTATTCCCAGTCTGAGGGCAATTTTCTCTATTATCTTTGCTATACTGGAGTTTAAAAACCTTCTTACAGTAGAAAGGGTATTCTTAGTATATATCTGTGTCATTATACCAAGACCTTTTTTCGCACTGTTCATACCCATCATAACACCAATAAAAAGAGTAAATCTGGCCAGAATATCCTGGTCAATTTCTTCTTTATTTTCCATTATATCAGGCCATCCGTGGAGATAGGCTAATTTTTGTATAAGCACTATAATATGCCAGTAAAATTGTATAAGATCTGCTGGTATTGTACCAATGCCAAGGAAACCACCTGGAAGTCCTGTAATAGTGGAAGTCATAGTGGCTTTAAGTTGATGACTTCTTATACAACTTCTACTTATATCTTCTATGAGAAATTCAGAGATTCCGGCTTTTACCGGTGTTGAACTTATGACACTCTCGATCTGTTCCTCAGAACATCCGCTTTTTAGAAACTCCTTTCTTAAAAATTTTTCCCTTTCAACCTTTGCTCCCGGTAATTTTAAAATAATTTCAAGAGTCTTGTACCATAATTTTGTAGCAGTTTCATTCATAAACTCACTTCCTTTTTAAATTATATTTCTTATTATACAATAAATCTGACAGAAATTTTATATTCTATATAAAAAAAGAAAAATTTTTAATGATTATTATAGATTTTTTTGTTATAATAAAGTTAGAGTTAATTGTTTTTGAGGAAATTATATTTTTATTAGAAAATTATGAAGACATTTAATTTATTTTATGGATTGAATATAGTAGAACTTTGTGTTGCTATAGTTATAATCGGACTGGCTGTTATGACAATAACAGGGATGTTTATTGCTGGTATGATGGGAATGAAAAAAGGAGATAATCTTGTTCTGGCAACAAATCTTGTACAATCTACCCTGGAATTATATGAAGAAGAAATACTTTATAATTTTGATAGCTATACCGGGTCATCTATTCCTTATACACTTCCGGAGATTACTTTTGATAATGTGAGATTTACCAGAAAAATGTTTATCAGAGATTTTACTGATTCTTCTCATCCTGTGACAAACCGTATAAAAAAAGTTGACCTTAGTGTTTACTGGTATGAAAAAAGTGTGGAAGGTAAAACCTGGGAAAAGCCAAAGGAAATAAAATTTACTACCTATATAAATAATTATCTTGATTATCCTGTGAAAGAACCATGACGAAGAATAAAAAAATAAAATTTAATAGAGGACACTCGTTACTGGAAGTTATATTGAGTTCTTTAATATTAGCAATTTTATTGAGTCTTTCTTCCCAGATTATGTATGCCAGTCTCAGGGTATCACGGGAAAAAAGTGGATTGGCTTTTATTAGAAAGGAAGCAGTAAAAGCTGTAACATGGCTTATCAAAGATATAAGGAGAACCCATGGAGTTTCATTTATGTACAATCTGGCTCCTGTTGGTGATGTCCCTGTGGCCATAAGCTTTTTAACAACTCTGGGAAATGATGCCGTTGGTCCTGAACCAACTACAGGTATAGCTTCTCCTAAATGGAAAGCTTATATTGTATATTATTTAAAACCCGATCTCACTAATCCCGAAACATTAGATCTGAGTCAAAAGTATTTACTGAAAAGAATATCTGTTTTACCGGTAGATACTTACTATCAAAGTGTTTTTAATAACTATCTGTCAAAAACAAAACCATTACAATTTACTGATCTTGTGAATATATGTAATGAATCGGTTACTGGAGAAGTACCAAGAGTAATTGCAAGAAATATTTATGGCCTTATCGTAGTTGAACATGAGGCCAATTACATTACTATAAATATAGAAACAAGAGATAAAAATCCCAGAGGAGGGGAACTAAAGACACTATATACTGCAAGAATATTAATGAGAAATACTATTCTTCAGTCTCATTAAGAAAGGAAGTAATAATGAATAGATTTTTAAAGAAAAAAGGAGTTGCTATTATAACGGCACTTGGTATATGTTTTGTATTACTGGCTCTCGGAACTGTCCTTATGATTAACAGTTATGCCCATATGGGTATAGCTATGAAATATCATTATGACACAGAAGCTCTGAACATTGCTGAAGGTGGGGTACACTGGGCTATTTATCAACTGGAACAGCATTCAAGACTTCATGAAATACCTGCCACACAGACATTTGAAGAATATCTTGGACACGGCAAATTTATTGCTACTATACATAATAATATAAGTAGCAGCACAGCAACTTCAGCCGAAGCAAGAGCTATTCCTCCTTATTCCATAATGATACTTTCCACAGGAACAGTCAGGGCAGGGGAAAAGGAATATAAGAAAACTGTTGAAGCTCTGGTAAACTATCAGCTAATACCATATACGGTAAGCAGTGAAGGGACTATAAAAATGAATATAGGAGAGGGAGAATCCCTCGCACCGGGAGAATCAGTCACTCCTGTAGAATCGGGAGATCCCCCGGCTTCAGATCTAGAGTCTTTCACTGCTGTAATAAGTTCTATTGATGGATTTACCGGTAATCTTCATTCTAATTATTCAGGGGAACCTACCTATAGATGTACTCTTGATCCTTCCCGCTATGTCCATCTCCAGGTAGATGGAGGAACCCTTTCATCCAGTGGCAAAGTAGGGATAGAAGCCGAAAATAAGATTAATTCCAATGGAGGCCATGCAGTAAGTGATGCTTCCCCGAAAAGATTTCTGAAGGTAGATTATAAAACTCTTTATAATAAAGCTAACAGCAAATCCCCCTGTGTCAGTCTTGATGACAAGGTGCCGTCATTAGCAGAGTTTTTAGGAGAGATGAGGAATAATAATGGAGAACTGCAGGGTAGGGTTAAGATTGCTGGTGTTAAAATGTGGGTTGACATAGAGCATGTTATCTTATTTGGAAATTGTCTCCCAAAAGGTATGAAATGGGAGCCCGGTACAGGTACTCTTGTTATAGAAGAGAACAGGAATTATAAATGGGATGGTAAGCTGAATTTGAAGGGTATAAATATCAGAGTTGAAGGAACTAAAAGTTCAGGTCTTTTTGTAACCGGTAATATTACGTCAGATAATACAGAAATTATCGGCAATTCATTCTCTCTTGTATCTAACAAAGATATAACACTTACAAATGCCTCTTTAAATATAACAAGTTCAGATACTACTGATGGCATAGCAGTTTATGCCAATAATCTGACTATGACGACTAAAAAAGATAAAGTTCCTGCCGGAGGAAACAGGTTCAAAGGCATAGTTTACACAGAAGACGGGAAAGTTGATCTCACCAATCAATATAAGGGTAATATAGATAATTTTATGATACTGGAAGGACTCATAATAAATAATAAATCTGACAGCACAGATCAGAGTTCTACAGGACTTAAAGTTAAAAATAAAGGCGGAAGTGATTTTAAAATTGAACTTAAATATAATCCCTATGTGGCGAAATCTATGATTGATTACACCAATGGATCTGTTCACCTTCAGCCTGTATACTGGCAGATAGATTAGAGTAAATATGGTAAAATTTATTTATATAACACCTGACTATACAAAAATTATCGAATATGCAGCAAGAACTTCAACAGCTACAGAATGTAAAGAGAAGCCTGAAGAATTTGTACGGCGTCTCGTAAAGAAAGGTCATCTCTCTGTAGGGCGCCCCTGAAGAAGATGCCCCTATTGTTAAATTATTAGCTTCAGTAAAAATAAACCTTTTATATTTAAAGCTATCAGCAATCAGCTTAAGGAAAAGCTGAAAGCTAATAATAATTTCCCCTGAGAAATATTGTCTTTTTCCTGACTTATGTTAAAATAGAAGAAGTAAATTTTTAGAAAGGCAGATTTTATATGGATTTTATAGTTATCCTTATTATAATAGGTGTTTTTCTTTTACTTCTTATTAAATTTAAAGTTATTTTTATTTTTTTTATGCCCTATATGAAAAAATATTTCCTTCCTTCAGATTTGAGCGGCCCCGGTGGACACAGATATATAACTGATGTGAAACAACAGTTAGTAGACTTTGATCTTGATTCTTTAAGCAGTCTTGTAGATGTTCAATATGATAAGTCAGTGAATTTCAGAGTAGCAGGAATTATAAGTGATTATAAAACAAAAAATCGATCTCTTCTTTCTTTTTACGGAGATTTCATATACCCTAAATTAGACGATACTCCAAGACAGAATAAACTCCTTGGCCCTTTAAAGGCCATAACTTCTAAAGATCAGATGGAGCTTTATGCGGAAAATAATTCTTTTAAATTACATTATAATAAAAACCATATTGCTTCTATTACCTCCGGAACAAGGCGTATATTAAATCCTTCCGGTCAGGAAATAGGTTTTATAGAAGGGCCCGAATATAAGGCAGATTGTAATTTATCTGAAATTGATTCCAATGTGAGAAAAGTTGTCCTTCAGGGAGAAGAAATAGCTAAATACAGAGGATTATTTTTTTCTACAGAGGAAAATAAGAAATTCCTTTCAGATAAATCAATATTTCAATCTATAAAACCCGGACTAACTGAATTTCAACTGCAATTTTTAACCTTTCTGGTTACCCTTGATATTTATTATAATTCAGTTTATTATTTTCAAAAAAAGTCTTAAAATTGGAGAGAAGTGAAGGTCTCTGTCCTCACTATAACCGCATACATTACAGGCGAATATTCTGTCTGAGAGGGAGATGTCTGCAATATTACCGCACTTATGACACCATTTCCTTGTCGGCAGATTTCTGTCCAGCATTATTACCCGGCCGGATTGTTTTAATTTACCTCCTTTCAGTTTAAATCAGCTTCTCTATTCTTTTTTCTGGGTTGTGTAAAAAAATAGATGGTTATATACCGAAAAAGACATATCAAGATTATAATGGCAAAAAATTTTCAAAGATATAAAAAAAGTGTTGTATAGGAAGGGATTTGACAGTGGAAAAAAA
>JAKJGF010000291.1 GCA_022704525.1 Bacillota bacterium
ATAAGGATTGTCTGACCTCTTCAGCTGATGAAGGACCACCGGATGATGATAGAGATGGTTTTGATAAAGACTGTCTTATTTGTTCATCTGTTGTTGGACGGGGCAATGATAGTGAAGGGGTAACTGATTTATCATCCAATGGTTTAGTAGATTTACCTGAATCCAGGTCAAATAAGCGTGATGTCCTCTTTGAAGTTCCTACTGGAAGAGGAATTGATTTTTCAGGAGAAATGCCTCCCAGAACTCTTGTTTTTGGTGCAGATGAACTATGAAGTCGATATTTCTTATCAAAAATATTCTTAAAAGCTATCTGCATCTCCTGTACAGCCTGATATCTATCTTCTTTATCCAGTTCCATAGCTTTTAATACTATACATTCAATTTCCTGAGAGAAATTAGTATTATATTCACGGCAGGGTGGTAAAGCTACTTTACGTAATCTCTGGAGAGCATCTACGGGCAAAACCCTGGTAATAACATAATATAAAGTTGCTCCCAGAGAATATATATCAGTTCTGACATCAGTAAGTCCAGTATATTGCTCTATAGGAGAAAAATTAGGATTCGCCATTTTTGCAGCTGCAATAGTTTTGGAGGCAGGTGTAAAAGTCTTAGATATTCCAAAATCTGTAAGGTAAAGTTTCTTTTCCCTGGAAAGGATAATATTTTTAGGTGATAAAGCTCTGAAAATTACTGGATTGGGCTTTCTATTATGAAGATAATTTAATATATAGCATAGCTCTAAGGCCCAGGTGAGGATTGCTTTTTCATCAAAAAAATCCCTGGAATCTTTTACATGATCAAATAAACTCTTTCCGTCGACATAATCCATCACAATGTAGCGTCTAGTATTATGCTCAAAATAATCTCGAAAAGAAGGTATACCCGGATGCATAAGGCCGATAAGAATCTGAGCTTCTATTCTGAATTGCTTTATTGCCTGATCCCTTTTAGCTGGATCATGAAAAGTATCTAATAACTCTTTAACAAAAACCTGTTTATTGGTATGTTTATCCAGAGCAAGATAATTTCTGCTTAATTCCGTAACAGACAAATTTTTAGTTATTTGAAATTGATTTTTTAATAATACTCCTGTAGATAAAAACCCTTCTTCCTCAAATCCCATCATAAGTATTCTCCCTCCAGGCAACAACATCCCTTAAAAATCATAACATTTAAAAAAAACAAAGTCAAATTTTATAGTTTTCAGTTATAATTATAGTATTATCATACTTTACGCATTAAGCATATTCTTGTAAAGGTATGAAACTAACTATAATTTCATATCACTTTTTTCTTTTTGTTTTAGTAATTTCTTTCATCTTTTTCTGTTTAAGCGACAGATATTTTTTATAACTCTCAACAGCAAGTTCGGAACGATTGATCTGTTTATAAAAAGTGCCAAGTGTGTAATATACGTCTAAAAATTCCGGATCATACACAAGAGCCTCTTCACAGAGACTAACTGCTTTTTCAAAATTTTTCTCATCACTTAACTTCTTTGCTTCTTCAAAACAACTCCGGGCTTTAAGGTTTTTATCAATTATTTGTTCATTAAGGACAGTTTTCTTAGCATTAACACTTAAATCTTTTAAATTTTTTTTACCGGTTATTTTCAGTACTTTATCTATTTTCTTTATTTTATCATCGGTTTTCCTTTTCACTTTTTTCTGTTCCTGGAAAGAAATATTTATAATTTCTTCTTCATCTTCTATCCACGACAAATCCAATACAGTCATTTCTTCTTCAAGCATATCAGAAGATAGATCAACATTGATTTCTATTTTTCTTTCCTTTACAGGAATTATCCCTACAACTTTTTCTCCTGAACTACCACATTCATCTGATATTATATCCTTCACAGATGTCATCTCCTCCGGGAAAGAATCTTCTATTAAAATATCATTTAAAGCAAAAAAATCTTCATCAGATATAACATCATTATCAAATACAGCAATAAATTCATCATTTATATCTTCTAATATATTATCTGTTTCAAAAACTTCTGTCTTAAATTTAGATCTATTCATATCTATGAAATCTTCCGGTTCATATATATCTTCAGGAATTTCCACTAATTCTTTATCTCCCAGATCAGCAGAAAAATCAATAAAATCCTCATCAAATAACTTATCTCCATCAAAAGACCCGGTGTTTTTTACTTCTTCTATAAACTCGGAGATTTCTTCTTTAAAGGGTTTTTCAACTATATCTTCTCTGGTAGTATCCTCTAAATTTATATCACTTTCTTTTACAGGTATCTCCTTACCAGTGGTAACAAAACCGGGGATATCTAACTCATAAAGTTCAGGCAATTCACCGGAAATCTTCCATTTAGATTTCGCTAACTCTGATTTTTGTTTAAGTGTACGATACTTAAGAATCTCGGTATTCAATACTAGCTCTAAAGCATCTCTTACCTCTATGGCAGTCTGATATCTATCTTCAAATTTTAAATTTAAAGAACAGGAAACTATATCTTCAAGACCATGACAAATATCTGTAACAATAGATCTCATAGGTTTATAGCTAAAAGGCACCGGCATACTCCCTGTTAAAAGATGATAAATAGTACCTCCTAAAGAATAGATGTCACTTGCCGGAATAGGCCTGCCGAGATATTGCTCTGGAGCTATATACCCTATAGTCCCAATCATAGTACGGGGAACTCCTCCAGATGTTTCCTGAAGAGCACAGGCTATACCAAAATCAATTAAGACTATTCTATTATCAGGTTTCAGCATAATATTTGAAGGTTTAAGGTCTCTATAAATTATAGGGGGATTGCAATTATGAAGGTAATCCAGAAGTTCACATATTTGAATTCCCCATCTCACAACATCCTCCTGAAGTAAGCCAGGGTTACCCTGTGATGCAATTATCGTAGCTAAATCACATCCATCTACAAAATCCATTACCAGATAATAACGTTCATTATCAGTAAAATAGTCAATAACTTTAGGAAGACTTGTATGTTCAAGTTCAGATAACAATTTAGCTTCACTCTTAAATCTTTTAAGTAAATATTCTTTCTCCTGATCTGAGGAAAAATGATCCCAGAGTTCCTTAATAGCCCAGGTTTTCTTTGACCTGGTGTCTTCAGCTTTATAAACAGCTCCCATTCCTCCAACCTTAATAAGACTCTTTATAACGTAATATTTTTCTTTGAGAGTATTGCCTTCTTTTAAAGTAAGTCCCTTTGCTTCCTTTCTTTTCTTGCCTGTTAATGTATGACCACATTCATTGCAAAATTTAGCAGTATCACTATTCTGTGCACTGCAAGCAGGACAAATAATTTTCACAGGGTCACCTCAAAGATTTTTTACAATACAATCACTGCTATTATAAAATATATCAAATAAACAAGCAAGTATATTCCCGAATATAATATTATGATATAATTAAGTAACGTAAGACATGAGACGTGAGATGTGAAGAGTGAAAGGAATTTTATAGTTTTAGGAACAAATCTTAAAAAACTTCTATAATTATAAAGGTATAAATATGAGTGATAAGAAAACAGTTGACATTACCAGTACCAGCCTGCAATGGAAAATAATCCATGAAACTTCTGTATTACCTGATTTTACAAGATGGAATTCTTCTCAGGAGGGAGGGCAGAATTTTGTATTATTTACACGGGGAGGAGAAAAAATTCTTCTCCTTTGCAATGAAACTGTTCTTGATAGGTCCTTTCCTGATTTAACAAAAGGATATATAAGAACATCAGAGGATTATCATATTGATGAAAAAATTTTCGATGAAATCTTTGAATATATGTTAGATGAAGGATGGGAATTAGAAGGATGTCTTAATCTCACCTTTGAAGGATATGAAAAAAAGGCAAGGCATATTTCTTCAATCCTTATAGATAAACTCGATTCCCTTTTAGGTGCACTGGATCCTGTTACAGGAGAACTCGTAGAAACCGTATTTATCACGTCAAAGCTTAAAAGTACCTTCAGCCTTTATAAAGCAAGTTCTGTAATTGGTAATTACCTTGCTGATATGTTGAGAGAATTAACAATATCAACTATATCATTTCTACCCAATGGAATAATAACAGGAGATCTGAATGCCTGCGACTCTGATGGAAAAGTTCTGGAAAGAGGGTTATTAACAAGGCGTAATATTTACAGATCCCTGGGAGGTTTTCCGTGTGAATATTTTGTAATAAAAAAACTATCTTTAGAACAAATCAAAGCAGTTCTGGAAACAAGTATAATATGCCTCTTTATTGACCATAAGGAAAAAGAAATTAATGGTTTTTCGGATAAAGGGTTCTGGTCTCTCCAGATATCAGGTATTACAGCAGACTTTGATCTAAAATCTCCTTATGGAGAAAAGATAAAAAATTTATCTATCTTAATTGATGATTTTGAGTATAATCAATTAATAAAAAATGGAGTATACCTGGATGATGAAAGTAAATATAAAAAATTTAAGGTAGTATATCCATCATTTCTTTCAAGAGGTATAAATCTTGATCTGACGGTAAAAGACCGGGAAGGTAATATTCTGGAAGATTTAAATGGATTTAAACAGTCATATAACCACTTTATGTTCACATCGGAAGATAGAGAAGTAGAAAAATATGAATTAGCCAATCCTTATATAAACGATCTTACTATAAAACAAATTAACATGGCCCAAACAATAATCTCAGAATTAAATAGAGAAGGAGAAAATCTTGTACTAAATGAAGTAGTCATGAAAATCAACCCGGAATCGTTACAATTTGCCCTGATGGATTATTTAGTAGAAAACTCCCCTATAGATGTGGAAGGGGAACTGAGAAAAGAACTTTTAGTAAACAGGATTAAACCGGTTGGAGGCGAAGAGTATATGAGTGAAAAGTAAAAAGTTAATTATCTGTGATGCGTGGCATTACTCATCACCTCTCACCTCTCACCTCTAGAAAGGTAGTAATAATTATGTGTCCTGTCTTTTATATTAATGAACAGAAATTTGATATTCCCTATTCCCTGGATATAGAAGATGCAATTTTCTTATACTCCCCGGAAGCACTATATCAGATACTATCGGGAGAGATGGCATGTTATCTGGAGGATGGACAAATGTTAATATTAAGCCAGAAAGTAATAGAAGGAATGAACATAACCCTGAGTGATAGAATATCACCTATTCCTTTTATATGCACCAATATCCTCGATAAAAAAACTGGAGAAAGTATCAGGGAAAGATTTGGACTATGCACAGTAGCAT
>JAKJGF010000292.1 GCA_022704525.1 Bacillota bacterium
TTAATTCCGGTAGTTATAACAGTTCTGTAAGGTATGATGGCATGGATAGAACCTATTACATACACATTCCCACTTCCTATGATAAAAGTAGATCCTTTCCTCTGGTAATTCTCCTTCATGGACTCGGTGGAACAGGGGAAGGAATGTCTAAATTAACAGGTTTTGATAAGCTTGCTGATAAAGAAGGTTTTATTGTAATTTATCCTGATGGTAGAAATAGATTCTGGAAGTGTGATGGAAGGATAAAAAAGAATGATGATGTGGGATTTATATCTTTTCTTATTGATGAAGTTTCAAAGTCTTTGAATATTGACAAAAAACGTATTTATGCTACAGGTATGTCTAATGGAGGCTTTATGTGTATTTACCTTGCCTGTGAATTATCTGATAAAATCTCTGCTATTGCACCTGTTGTTGCTACTATGACAGAATATCAGTACAATAATTTTTCTCCTAAAAAACCAGTATCAGTATTAATAATAAATGGTACAGAAGATAAAATAGTTCCCTGGAATGGCGGAGAGATAAATGTTTCTTCAAATCTTCTAAAGGGAGTTGGAATTGTATCTACTTATGATGCTGTAAAATTCTGGGTCTTTCATAATCAATGTGCCACAACACCTGTGGTAACCAGACTGGAAGATAAATCCACTCAGGACGGCACAAAAGTAAGACGAGAGGTTTATTCCGGCGGTAAAGATAGCACTGAAGTAATTCTTTATGCTATTGAAGGTGGCGGACATACCTGGCCCGGTGGTTTACAGTACTTACCAGATGACAGGGTAGGAAAAGTATGTCAGGACATAAATGCCTGTGAGGTTATATGGGAATTTTTTAAAAAAGTTAATTACCAGTCACCTATGGCCAATTAAGGAGATTATTTATGAATATGCATTCGAAAAATCACAAACCGGCTATTAATCTTCCCTTTCCCAGACTGGTTTTCTGGGAACTTACAGAAAAATGCAATCTTCGCTGCAGGCATTGTCGTGCTTCCGTGAGTGACAAACCTTCTTCTGATGAACTTTCCACAGAAGAAGCGAAAAAGATAATAGATGATCTTTCAGTATTTGGACATCCTATATTAGTTCTTACAGGAGGTGAACCACTTTACAGAATTGATATATTTGAAATTATATCATATGCTGTGAAAAAGAATTTTCCTGTTGCCCTTGCAACAAATGCCACATTAATAGATGAAAGAATGGCCTATAAGATTGTAGAGGCAGGAGTCAGAAGGGTAAGTATAAGTATTGACGGATCTATAGCTAAAACCCATGATGACTTTCGTAATATATCCGGTTCTTTTCAACAGGCCATGAGTGGATTTGATCATTTGAAAAGACTTGGAATGAGTATTCAGTTTAATACTACAATAACAAGACATAATCTTAATGAAATATCAGCTATATTTGATCTGGCTGTACATAAAGGAGTAGATGCACTTCATATATTTCTTCTTGTACCTGTAGGATGCGGAGTGGAGCTTAGTAAAGAACAACAGATAACTCCAGAGGAATATGAAGATATACTGAACTGGCTTTATGAAGAGTCAAAAACTTCTCCAATTCAATTAAAAGCCACCTGTGCACCTCATTATTTCCGAATAATGGCACAGAGAGGAAGTAAAGAAGGAAGAAAGTTACATTCTGGTTCAGGTATGGCAGCTATGACAGGAGGGTGTCTTGTAGGAAGAGGTATTGTTTTTATTTCTGCCAGGGGAGACGTAAGACCCTGTGGTTACCTTCCTGTAAATACCGGTAATATAAAGAATACAAATATAAAAGATATATGGGAAAAAGCAGAAGTTTTCCATGATCTACGTAATCCGGAGAAACTAAAAGGTAAATGTGGTATCTGTGAATTTAAACACATATGTATGGGATGCCGTGCCAGAGCTTTTGGAGAGTCTGGGGATTATCTCGGTGAAGAACCTTTTTGTTCTTATATACCAAAAAAATCTCCCTTATACGGCAACAGGTAAGTTAGTATTCCTATGGAAAATCTTTCCCTGTCAGGGCTCTTACGCAAAATCTATGATTCTGTTACAATGAAATCTGTTATTACAGAATATACAGTTTTGTATTTATTTAAGTTATAACTTTCTCTTTTGACGGCATATCTTTTGCTTCAGAGCCCGGACAGGGACAGGTGTGTATATTTAAAATTTTTTGGATACTTTTTTACCTGTTGCGGTACTAAGTTTAAGAATTACAAATATTTTTAAGAAATCTGCAAAAGTATTAGAGGATTATGAAAAATAAAGAGGATAGCTTGATTATTAAGGTAAGAAAAAAAATATTTTAAATATATAGGGATTTTAAGTTATAAGTCGAATTTATTTATTATAAACTCTTTATATGTTAGATAATTAAGGAGATGTTGAGTGAGTACTCATCCTGATGAGTCAGAAGAGATACTAATTCTTATTGAAAAACTTAAATCTCCTGTAGGTATAATTCGTGATGGCGCCAGGAAGGAACTTATAGGAGAAAAGCGTGAGAAGGCTATTAATCTTCTATTGAAAATTCTTGCTGAAGATAAGGATGAGTTTAAAAGAGAAAGTGCTGTAGAGAGTTTTGTTTTATTGCCTGATGAAAGAGGAAATAAAGCTATTATAGAACTTCTTTCCAGTGATCCCTCTACTGCAGTGAGAGAAAAAGCCTGTGGTGCCCTGGGGCATTTAAAAGACAGTAATGCCATTGAACCTCTTATAAAGGCCCTCCATGATCCTGAGAAAAAAGTAATTTTTAAGGCTGTCTGGTCTCTTGGAGAATTCAAAGATGAGCGAGCTATAATGCCCTTTAAGGCTCTACTGGAGCGGACAGAAGATCCTGAACTTAAAAGACAGTTAAAACTGTCTTTTTCCAGAGCCTTCCCTGATATAGACCTTATATTTGCAAAGACAGCAGAAGAGAAAAAAAAGCTCCTTTCCAGTAATGTCAGTAAATTAAAAGGATTTATTACAAACTGGAAAGTTCTGGTTGTCCTGATTTTATTATTTTCCCTGCCTTTTTTATTAAAGATTTTACTTGAAACCAGGATTTTCTCTTTTACTAAACCCCAGCTTACCAGTCAGGCTTATAAAGAAAAGATGGATTCAATAATAGGTAAAAAAAATCTATATATAAAAGACTTTAAGACTTCTCTTTATAGAATTTATGTGAAACAGGCAAGTGCTATAAACCAGGGAGACAATATTGAGCTATTGAATTATGGTAAAAAATTTACCTTATTAAAACGTGAATTAGAAGATTTTATTCCTCCTGATGAATATAAAGAAGTCCACGATAAAATAAAAAGTGCCATAGATATTTACAGTGAAACATGTGATTATTCAGGTGGAATTTATATGAAAATCAAAGTTGAACAGTCTTTAAATTATGATGAATTGATAAAGGATATAGATAATAGAATAAAAAAAGCTGATACAATTATTTCTGATGCTATGAGAATAATAAAAAAGGCGAAATAGATTTATAACTGGTCGTCTTTCTTACTGAATTTATATGAAATTCATATATAATTTAGTTAATTTTTATCATATAGAAGGTGATTTTTATTGGGGTAATATTAAATTCCAGATATGCCTCTACCTTTAGAGAAAGAGTAGTTGAAAGATATGAGAAATTTCAAAATCTCATCAGGGAAAAAGAAGGAAAAGTAAATGGTGATGGAGAGATTCTAAAGGAAAATTCCATCAGCGTTGGAGAACTTGAGGTAGATAATTTTTTCAGTGGTGAGATTTCTATTCAATTAAAGTCCTGTGTCAGGAGAAAGAATGTTCATCTCTTCGTACAATTTCGTCAGGGTTCAAGAGGCAATAATGACGGAGAATATATAAATATCCATGAAGATATAGCCGAAGCCTGTCTTCTGCTGGATACACTTAAAAGATCCAGAGTTGACTGCAGTATACTCTATATTCCCTTTATGCCATATCTGAGACAGGATAAAAAAGCCAGTGATCGTGAACCCATATCAGCAAAAAATCTCTTTTCCCAGCTTGAAGCATCAGGGGGAAAAGTATTAAAGTGTTTTGCTACATCAGATATGCATAATAATGCCTGTGAAGGTTTTACAGATCTTCCAGTTGACAAGATAGCAGCTTTCCCCCTCTTTGTTCTCTATTATAAAGTAAAGCTTGCAAAGGAATTAAAAGAAAAGAGAGTGGTTGTTGTATCACCTGATGCAGGTGGTACTATAAGAGCTGAGAAACTGGCAAATTGTCTTGGAGCAGATGTGGCAGTAATTTATAAAAAACGGGAAAAGGGGAAAGAAGCCGTATCTAAAGCTCTTTTAGGTGATGTAGATGGTAAGATTGCCATAATGATAGATGATATGATATGTACAGGAGGATCTATCGTAAACGGATCAAAACTTCTGATGGAAAAAGGAGCAGAAGAGGTTTATGCCTGTGCTACTCACGGTCTTTTTAATATAGATGCAAATAGTAATGAATTTACAGAAGAAAAACTCTACAGAGCAGGTTTAAAGGTACTTATAACAGATTCTATTCCGCGGTCACAGGTTTATTATGATAGCTGTTATAAATGGCTCCGGATAGTCAGTCTTGCAAAGTATTATGCTGATCTGGTTTATTGTAATGAAGCCGGTATATCTGTAAAAAAAATACTGGATATGCATCTTGACAGAGCCATGAAAGAACAAACTGATATAAATGATTATCTTATTCCACAGAAAAAGAGAGCACCCAATGGACAGGTTATAGCCGATGGTCAGGTAGGGCCTTAGAGAGCATATACAGGCCAATCAGGTTCCTCTACTGGTAGTTCTATAACTATTGGTTTAGGATTTTTCATTTTTTTACCCTCCTTATTTAATAGAGTGATATTTCTATATATACAGTATTTTTAAAAAAATGTAAGACTTTAAGAGGATTCTTGTGTTAAAATTCTGTTAACTTCTTGCAATATTTTGCCAATGCTCATATAGAACATATGATTTGTGTTTATCTATTATAAGGATATATTTTCAATATAAAACTTACTTTTTTCTGATGCTTTTTCATTTCCTCCACCAAAACAGTAATTCCATTCCATAGCATCTCCGGCTTTTGCATTAAGCCCGGAATTTTCTGATGCTTTTTCATTTCCTCCACCAAAACAGTAATTCCATTCCATAGCATCTCCGGCTTTTGCATTAAGCCCGGAATTTTCTGATGCTTTTTCATTTCCTCCACCAAAACAGTAATTCCATTCCAT
>JAKJGF010000061.1 GCA_022704525.1 Bacillota bacterium
TGAAGGACCTTACAATACTGAGGGACTGAAAAAAACCGATTAATACTCTGAAGATATCAGTAAAATTTTCCCGGGATATATATCTCCGCAATTTACCACAATAAATACCCTTAAAGGGTATAGATTTCTTCGGAACCATACTGGCTTCCATACCATCTCTGGAACCTACATAAAGAAACTCTATATTACTCTTAAACTCTTTTAATTTTTCTATTACTGCAAGGACAGGTATTATATGTCCTCCACTGCCTCCGCCTGTAGCAAGTATTTTTATTTTACCCTCCTCCATGAAAATCACCTTAAAAATTTAATCCATTATTAATAGAAAAATTACTAAAGGTTACCAGCAATTGAATACGCCACTCAGGAAAAGAAATACTTATATCCTGATAAACAGGTAACATATAACTATGGGCTCTGTCAAATTTCTGATTTGCTCTTACATATCCTCCATTTGAATAATACATTATAACCCTGTTAGACGTATAATTTACTGCATGAATCCAGAATCTGGCTTCCTGAAGATAATCATTACGATTAATAGCACTACTTTTTATAATATAATAAGGTTCACCATTGATTACATCGGTCATAGCAATAGAATGAATAAATTTTTTTCTATTTATAAGATCCTGAACAGAACGATCTGTTACAATCTCTTTATGTTCACCAAGGAAACCCGGCAACCCCTCCAGAACAAATTTAACCTTATCCGGTAAAATACAATAGAGTTTTCCATTAACCTTCAGATGAATATCTCTGGAACTTGCATCTACAATGAAATCACTGGTATAATCCCTGAGGCCAGCAAGGGAACAATCCACTCTCCTCCATAGTTCATCACCGGTCATATTGGGGTCAAATTTAAAATCCTGACATAGAACAGGAGAAATAAGAAGAAACAGGATAAGAAAAGAGAATATTGATGTTTTTATCACTATTATCACTCCTTTTGTAATAGTCATATGTAATCAGTGATGAGTGATCTGTAGTAATCACTGTTCACCGATTCCTGATCACTATAATACTACAAATTCTATGCCTGATTTCCCATATATGCTAAATTTCGATATCTTCTAACGGTATATCTACCCTGCCTCTATCTCTATAAGTTATACCCCGTCCCAGAAAACTATATAAATCGTCCTTTTCATGAAATATTAAATTAAAATCTTTCATAGTATCCTTAATATCTTTGAGTAAATAATTAATACATCCAAGGGCATAAATATATTTTTCTTTCTGTGGACTCAGTTCTACTGATCTGGAAAACTCCTTATGAGCACTATCATAATCACCCAGCTTAAAAAATATACATCCCAGATTATAATGATATTTATCTTTTAGAGGTTCTAACTTTATGGCCATAGTAAAGTGTTCCTGAGCTGAGATAAAATCCTCCTTTAAATAATAAATACATCCAAGATTATAATATGAAGAAGAATCTTTAGACAGAAGACGTGTCAATTTTTCAAAATGCAGGAGAGCATTATTATATTCCTTACGGAGATAATATATAAAGGCAAGACGTTTATGAACCTCAATTTTATATGGATCCAGGCTTATAACTTTAATATAATAATTAGCTGCTTTCGAAAAATTCCCATGGGTGTAAAAAAAATCTCCCAGATAAAGACAGGTTTCCAGATTATCAGGTTCCATAAGAAGAGCTTTATTTAAATAATCAATACCTTTACTGATATCCTCTTTTTCAAGATAAAGCGTACCAAGTCGATAAAAAATTTTTGCAGATACACTGGAGCTAATTTTTATAGCATTTTCCAGCTCAGAAATTGCATCTCCAGTTTTACCCTGGGAATAATAAAGATCTGCCAGAGCATAATAAGGACGTAAATCCCCGGGAGAATTACGTTTAATCGTTTTCCAGATATTTATTGTTTTACCTTTATCTCCTGTAAGAGTATAAAAATCTGCCAGTTTATAAAGATAAAAAAGTCTGTCCGGCCTTAGAGTTATCACTTTTTCCAGAACAGAAATAGCTCTGGCTTTCTGACCTTTTTTCCATAAAATCTGGGATTTGTAAAACAAAGCCTGATCATTATTGGGTTCTAACTTAAGAAAACCTTCAAAAGCTTCCAGAGATCTCTCCAGATTTCCAGAATAATAATAATTAAGCCCTTCGGAAAAAAGGGCATTTTTTTCCTGACCGTATAAAGGGGATAGAAAAAACAAAAATAAAATTATAGATAAAATTATTTTATTCATAAACCTTTACTCTTCAATAAAATTCTTACAGGATAATGAGAACCACCCTGAGGCATTGTATTTAAATGAATAATCCTGGTTTCATTGGGTTTAAGAAACAAAATAGCCAGCGGTACATGCTCTGAAGACCTTACTATAGGGGTTTCTACAAGACGACCATCTATAAGAAATGTACCCTGAGCTATACCTCCCTGAGATGTAAAAGAAAGCTCTACCTGACGGGTCAGGGAATCATCATTTATAAGGTTAAGGGTGATGTCATAAAGAACTCCATAGTTTCCATAAAGTTGCTCCGAGTCGTAAAGAGATTTAAGAAAGGGGGCCTTGCCTATATATATAGATTTTTCCGGATCACCTGCCCGGTAAATATCCTGAATGAGCACTTTTGGAGCAGGATAAACTCCTCTGCAATGTGTGCTATCTTCATCTTTCGGGAGAATTTCTGTAGAAGGTAATCCATCAGGTTTAGATTCAGATCTTACTATCAATTCAAGAGAAGATGTTGGAAGAAATTGCAAATGAAAAAATCCTGTAAGTATCTGTTTTGGTCCAAATTTCTGAACATAAATTGTAGTCCTCCCTTTTGGAGGAATTATATAAAACTGTCCTGATGAATAAAAACTGTTTTTTATGAATCTTGATGTTGCTACATGACCAACAAAAGCTTCCTGAGGATTGGGACCACCTGTTCCACTTACTATCCATACTCTAGATGAAATAGAATAAGGATTAACAATATCTATAATAAGCCATTTATCTGAATCTGTATTATTAAGATGATAATATAAGAGTCTTACAGGAGAACCCAGAGATAGGGACTGAGCAAATAAAACACCATCCTTATTAATTTTTTCCGGGCTATTACTTACCATATGCAATACTGGTTCTCTGAATTTTTCAGATTCATTTCTTACTTTTACAGGAAGCATTTTTTCAGAGTGAGAACCCTGATTTTCTATTTTAAATGGAACAAGTAGAGTAACCACTTTCCCTTCAGATAAAGAAGGCGTATTAATATTAAAGGGGTCAATAGATAATCTAAGTCCTGATTTTAATAAAACAGAACTATTAATTTCTCTTATAACTGATTCTCTTATAATCTCAGTCTGACATGGAAAACCACTTACAAGAATATCACGGGGTTGAGTGATTGTGACTTCCTCTTCCCTTACTGATATATTTATCTGTGTTCTTATTCCTTCTCTTTGAAAATCTATAGTAGTATCTCCAATAGAACGTCCTTTAAGAACAAATCTATCAGGAAAGTCAGTCTGTTTTAAGTCTATAACAGGAGAAGCTATTTTCCAGGTTAATTTCCCAATGGAATTTCCCATGATCTTTATATCTATAACCTCACCTGGACAAAGTAAAACGTGAGAAGGAAATACCTTAAGAGTTGGAGAAAGAGAGAGGGCTTTCTTTAAATTTTCTACCCATAGAACTGCCAGTTTTTCAGGAGTAGACTTATTTAATCTTGCCTGTAAATTACTGATAGTAAAAAATTTTTCTTCTCCCCAGTAAATTGTGGCAGAAATAACCTTCTTTTCTTCCTTCTCAAGATCAACCTTATAAAAAATCTTATCAACAGAAAATCCCTTAGAATACAGATTATTTATCTTATCTGCAATAACCTGTACCCTTACCTCAGGATCATAAACTCCCTCATGATGAAGACTCAGGATTAGTTGATCTCTTATGTAAAGCTCACCAATCAGATGATCCCCTGTAAGATTCAAACAGGCAGAAGCCAGCTTTCCTTCCCGGGCATAAAGGACAGGTGAACATAAAAGTAGAAGAAAGAAAGAGAGCAATAATAATATTAATGGAAATCTCACTCTATATTAACCTCTAAAATTAGACGGGTCTACCTAATATTTTTTTACTTCAATTCGACTTAAAAATCATTTTCCCTGTCTCAAATTTCACGTAATTTTAAATATACCAATTATTCATCAAGTGTACTAATAAAACAGTTTTGAGGCTACTCCAAAAAAATATGAATGCTTATACTTTTTTACATGAGGCAATATCCTTTAAATTTCGACATGGAATTAACTTAAAACTTCCTTTAAATACGCCATCTTTTTGTCCTTCGGAGAACTTCGTTTTTCCGTAGCCTCAAGGTTGTTTTTACTACGTTTGATAGTAGATTGGTATTAAATAGTAAATTCACCGTGAAAATGGATAGAAAAACCAGAAGGTATTTCATCATAAGAAAAAATTCTGAGATCAGGGAAACTTTCTCTAAGAGCCAGTAATAATAAAGGTCTAACCTGAGAAGAACAAAATAGAAAGGCTTTTTGTTTTATACCATACCTGTAGAGAAGTTGAAGAGCTGCTTTAAAAAGCTTTTCTTTTATAGAAAAAGGTATATTAAGACTATATCCTGCCTCTGTCTTTCTGGAAAATTTTATAAGCATCTCTTCTACCACATATGATACAGTAAAACAGCTTATTATATCCAGATTGGTTTCATATGCTGAAAAAATGAGAGGTATCAGGTTTTTACGAAGCTTTTCATAAATGCTGGTAGGATTTTTCTCTTCACAGGAAATTATATATATACTGGTTAATATAAATTCTGGATTTGTAAGAGGTATCCATTCACTTACCAGATGTTTGAAGATCCTGCAAATTTTAGCAAGTGAAAGATTTTTCCTTATAGCCAGGACTTTATTCGGACATATAACCATAAAATCATCCAGTAATGCTTCTGTTATCTGTATACCTATAAAGCTATCCAGATTATTAGAAAAAATCGTTTGAATATGGCATATTATAACTTCCACAGGTTCCATTATTAAACAGGCATATCTCTCAGCTATTTCCCTGTAAATTTTCTCTATCCACTTGCCTTTTAATCCGTAAACTGCATCGGGACCATAGGAAGGGCCTTCAAAGCTGGAAAGATCATATTCCAGGCCAAGAACAAGAAGACGATCTTTTATGGCTTCACCGGTAGAAACTATATTTTCTTTGATTTTAATAACATATTCAGATGGTTTAAGAAGTAAATTATCTTTAAATCTTACCCCTGGAAGAGGAAAACCAAAAAACTTTAAAAAAGCTTCTCTATAATTTGCAAGGATTTTAAATATAGGAGGAGGATTTAAACTCGGATCAATCATAGTAAGTAAATTCAATCCAACCTCAACAGATATAAGGTCAACTTCACTCAGGGTTATAGAATTATCATTTACTGTGAGAGTATCTCTATTATCATCATCATCTTCTTCTTCAGATTTAGCATCTATTTTTTGGCATTTAGTATCTACTACAGATACAGGTAAAGATTTCCTCTCTTTCAGAAAGAAAAAACTATCAGGAACTTTTAAAAAAATTGATAAAAGAATCTCAAATCCGGGGCCTTCTTTAAACCCCATAAAAACAAGTAAGCCTTCATTTGTATTAAGGAAAGCCAGAAAGGATAAATTGAAAGGTGAAAACATAATTACAGGCTTCAGTAATACTCCTCCAGATTCTATAAAAAAACTATAGCCTTTATCTTTTTGTGATTTTAATAATATTTCAAAACCCCTTCCATCAGATATATTTAAAGATAAGGCTATACCTGAAGAAGTATTACATATTATCTTATTTTTCGAACAGGTTCTTAACTTAAAGGTAACATCATCACAGGTATGTATAATTTTCGACCATTCTTTAAGAGAAAAACCTCTATAAAGATTATTTCCCAGTTTATATGTAGATACCTGATATAAATCTATAGTTGAATTTATAATGGATAATATAAAATTACTATAAAGATTGATCTCTTTTCTAATTAAATTTGAGGCAGTTTTGAAAAATAAGTTATCCAGATCTGTTTTAAATTTATCACTGGCCACAGGATTCACATCCTAATCAATCCAATCCCTTACATCCCCCGGGTAGGCTTTATCAGGTCCAAGTTCCAGTGCTTTATGATAGCATTTATTTGCTTTAACAGTATTTCCAGATTTATCTAAAGCCATGGCTTTACTAAACCATACATAGCTATCAGAAGGTTTAGCCTTCAAAATTTTATCATAATCCTGAAGGGCTTCTTTAAAATATCCTTTTTTAAATAAAGCATTTCCTCTATTAAACAATATGAGAGAATTATGAGGGTCAAGTTTCACTGCATTGTCATAGGACATAATAGCTTCTTCATACCTTCCCTGAGTATAAAAGGCATTTCCTAGATTATTCCAGTAAGCAGTAATAGTTTCATTTAAATCTATAGCTTTATTATAACACTTAAGAGCCTCTTTACTTTTTCCTTCTTTTCTCAAAATATTCCCTTTGTAATACCATCCATCAGAATCATTCGGGTCAAGTTCTATAACCTTATTATAGCAAATAAGAGCTTCTTTAAGTTTACCTCCCCTATATAAAACATAACCCTTATTAAACCATGCCTTCACATAAAGAGGATCAATCTTTAATACTTTATCATAACATAGGATCGCTTCTTCATATCTTTGCAGATAATAAAAAGCAAGTCCTTTGTTATACCAGGCATCTGAATAATCAGGCCTGTTTTCTATAGCTTTATTATAATATTTAATTGCTTCTTCATATTTTCCCCTGTCATATAAAATTAACCCTTTGTTATACATGGCATATACATAGGAAGAATCATATTCAAGAGCTTTTTCGTAACATATAAGAGCTTCATCATATTTGCCTTTATCATAGAACAATATTCCCTTATTATTCCATGCATCAACATATTCAGAATTAATCGACAGGGCTTTATTATAACAACTAAGAGCTTCATCATAATTACCCTTATCATATAAGACAAGACCCTTATTATTCCAGGCAAAAGCATAGAAAGGGTCAAGGGATAGTACTTTATCAAAACAAATAAGGGCTTCTTTATATTTACCAAGAGCATGGAAAGCTCTTCCTCTGTTATTCCATGCATCAGTATAGTCAGGGTTGAAATAAAGGGCTTTATCATAACATTTAATAGCTTCCTCATATCTACCAATATCATAAAGAGCACACCCTTTATTATACCAGGCAGTCGTATAGGCCGGGTCAAAAGTCAGGGCTCTCTCATAAGAAAGAATTTCTTCTTTATATTTACCTTCACTATATAAAACAAGTCCTCTATTATTCCAGGCTTCTGCATAATCCGGTCTAAGTTTCAGAGCTCTATCATAAGATTTCATAGCCTCTTCATATCTTCCAAGATAATATAATGAAAGGCCTCTATTATTCCAGCAGAAATAATAATCAGGATTGAATTCAATTGCTTTATCATAACTATCAAGAGCTTCATCATATTTTCCCTGATAATATAAAGCAAGACCTTTATAATTCCAGGCTTTCCAGTAAGAAGGATCAAATTCCAGGGCTTTATCATAACAGACTATAGCTTCTTCATACTTTCCCTCTTCCTTTAAGACAAGACCTTTATTGTACCATGCATAAACATATTCAGGTTTAAGTTCTATTGCTTTATCATAACATTTCAGAGCTTCTTTATATTTTCCCTCTTCGTAGAAAACCAGTCCCCTGTTATTCCAGGCATCAGTATAAACAGGATCCAGTTCAAGGGCTCTATCATAACATTTCAGGGATTCTTTATATTTTCTCTGATCATATAAAGCCAGACCCTTATTGTACCATGCATAAACATAATGAGGATCAAGTTTTATTGCCTTATCATAACATGTAATAGCTTCTTCATATTTTCCCTTATTATGTAATTCTATACCCTTATCATTCCAGGATGAGGCATCTTTAGTTTCATTCTTTATATTTTCTGCTTTACCCGGACCCGGTAAAAAAGAAAAAAACATAATAATCAATATAAAAATCAGAGGGGTGAATCTTTTCATAGATAATCTTCCTTTCAATTTGCCTGCTTTACAGTGACTTTGTTTCATTTTTTATTTTTTTATTTTTCTTCATTCTTCACACTCTTCACTATCTTTACCTATATCTTCTCCTGCTACATGGAGATAAAACCTGATAAGAGATCTCATACCAAGGGCAGTGGCGCCACAGGGTAAATAGGAAAATTCTTCTTCTCTGAATTCATGTCCACCTATATCAATATGCATCCATCTTGTATCATGCTCAACAAACTCATTCAGAAATAAAGCACCTGCAATAGTTGAAGGTGGATCTTTAGAATGATTTTTAAGATCTGCCACATGACTTTTCAACAATTTTAAATAGTTTTTATAAAGAGGCATTTGCCAGCATAATTCACCACTGTGCCAGCAGGCTTCCTTAAAAAGTTTAACCATATGTCTGTCATTGGAAAATACAGGTATAATATCAGATCCCAGAGCAGCTTTAGAACCTCCTGTGAGGGTTGCAAAATCAACAATATATTTAATATTGAGTATACTCTGCATATAGGTTAACGAATCAGCCATAATAAGTCTTCCTTCTGCATCTGTATTTGTAACTTCCACTGTTTTACCTGACATAGATTTAATAATATCACCCGGTTTATAAGCATTACCGGCAGGCATATTTTCTACTGCAGGAATAATACCTGCAATATTTATTTTAACTTTAAGGGTTGCAAGAGCTGTAAGAATACCTATTACTACGGCACCTGCCGTTTTATCAAGATGCATATGGCTCATAGAACTTCTATCTTTCAATGAAACTCCTCCACTATCAAAGGTTACACCTTTACCCAGAAGACCATATAAAGGTTTATCATGGCCGCCTCCGTGGTATTCCAGAATTATAAGACGAACAGGTTCAACACTTCCTCTTCCCACAGCAAGAAGAAGATTCATACCCAGTTTTTCCATTTCCTTTTCATCCAGAATCTTTACAATAAGTCCATATTCTTCTCCAAGCTTAAGGGCTAATTCAGAGAGTTTTACAGGTGTCAGTATATTTCCAGGTTCATTACATAAATCTCTACTCAAATTGGTAGCTTTTGCAATATAAGCACCTGTCCTGATTGCCTTAGATAATAAAATGGCATCAAAATCTACTTCCTCTGGAAAATAAATACCAAATCTTTCCAGATAAGTTTTTTTATCTTTATAACGATATTTATCAAAACTATACTGGCCCAGAAGAAAACCTTCTATAACTGCCATAGAGCTATCTTTATATCGAAAATTACGGGGTAAAAAACCAAGATGAATACCAATTTTACGACAATTAATATCTCTGAGCAACCGCCCTGATACGGCAGCCATACCACGCAACCTATCAAGGGAAAGTTCATTTTTTTTGCCCAGTCCCACTATTAATATCCTTTTTGGTTTAATCTCACCACGGCTATGGATAAGACTGGTAGTAGCAAGTTTCCCATTAATCTCTCCATCTATAAATAGATTGGTTACCATATTCTTTAGCTTTTCATCGGTACTGTATAAAACCTCTGGAGAATCACCTTCAAAAACGCCTGTCAGTACAGCATCAACATCAATATCAGATATAGAAGAACTTAATACTTCTACTTCAATCATACAGAATTTCACTTACCTTTCTATAAATAATTATCATTTACCAGATTTTAAATACCTTAAAGCTTCTTCTTTATCCTTATTCTGCTTAATCAGAGTATAATAGATTAAGGCCAATTTGTTTAATTTTCATAAAAATCACATCCTTACTTACTTAGATGTAAATTCGTTGAGGTTTAATGTAAATTCGTTGAGGTTTAATTCAATCCCTGCAGATTATAATTAAAACTTTAATAATTCTAAAGAAAAAATTAGAGTTTCAAAACTTGATAAATTTCATAATTATGTTATTATTATAGCAAAAATAAAAGAGTATAGAAAGGATTTGAAATTATGAATCAGGATAGAGATCAACTCAAATTATTATCTATTTTTCATTATATCCTGGGTGGAATAATGGGACTTTTTTCCTGTGTACCCTTGATACACCTCTTTCTGGGAATTATCTTTGTCTTTGCTCCTGATACAATGAAAGACAGTCGAGGCAACGGTCCTCCGGCCTTTATCGGATGGTTCTTTATTGTCTTTGCCCTTGTATTTATTATAGCAGGTTGGATTCTTGCAATATGTACTCTATATGCCGGAAGATGTCTTGCAAAGACAAAAAAATATCTGTTCTGTTTTGTCACTGCAGCTATCATGTGCGTATTTATGCCTTTCGGAACTGTTCTTGGAGTTTTTACAATTATAGTTCTCATGCGTCCCACTGTAAAGGATCTTTTTTCTGTAAATTATGATCCTTATAAAACTTAAGTGTCTTAAAAAGGAGCAGTTATAAATGAGTGTAATAAATATAGACAGAGATTATTTAGGTAACTGGCATATTTATCAAATGGACATAATAGATGTAGAAACAGATGTAAAAGCAGTTATCAGAATTAATCAAAACAGACTGGGACACTTTGAAATTGGAATGGTCTCCGGGGAAATAGATGGAAAAGTAACGTACTATCCGGACGGTAAAAGATTTGAGTTTAGCTGGATTGGTATTAATGAAAAAGATAGAGCCTCTGGATGGGGATGGCTTAAAAAAAAGGATAAAGATTCTGTAGAAGGTTATGTTAAAATTCATCTTGGAGATGAATTGAAATTTCTGGCCAGAAGAGTATAATTCTTCTTATGCGTTCTTTGTACAGAAAAATTGGTATGGCCCTCCTTTACACTCCTGGATACACTCAGACGTTTTCAGAGACGAGCTCCAATTAAATTTTCCCTATTTATTTCTATTATTCATCCTGGATTCCCCGGATTTTCCACAGATAAAATTGAAAAATGGTTAGAAGAAAATAAATATGATTTTTATATAGTAAAAAGTAATATTTATAAAACTATTTTTAATGATGAGAAAAAATCCCGGGATGGATGTTTTTACTGTGCGAGACAGCGCAGATCAGTTCTTTACAGACAGGCAGATATACACAACTGTCAGAAGATTGCCCTTGGCCATCACCGTGATGATTTTATAGAAACAGTTTTAATGTCTATGATGTATAACGGTGTAATAGAAACAATGCTTCCTGTATTAGAAACAAAGTCAAAGAAATTTAAAATCATAAGGCCTTTAATCTATGTGGGAGAAGATATAATAAAAGAATATGCTATAAAAAAAGATTTTCCTCTTATCTCCTGTTTCTGTCCTCTTTACAATAATAATCTCAGAAGAAAGAAAATAAAAAAAATGCTTTCTGAATTTGAAAAAAACGATCCTGAAATAAAAGGATGTCTCTTTCGTTCTCTTTCAAATTATAATGGAGATTTTATGCTTGATTTAAATTATAACAGTACACTAAAGTACCGCAACAGATAAAAAAGTATCCAAAAATATATACACCTGTCCCTGTCCGGGCTCTGGAGCAAAAGATATGCCCTCAAAGGAAAAAGTTATAACTTAAATAAATGCAAAACTGTATATTCTGTAATAACAGATTTCATTGTAACAGGATCATAGATTTTGCATAAGAGCCCGGACAGGGACAGACTTGTGAGATGGATACTAACTTGCCTGTTGCAGTACTAAAGGAACTACTCAAACCGGAGAGGTAATCTGGCTTTCTTTGTATCATTAGATTCATAATATTCAAGATATTTTTTATTCCCCTCAGGAGTATTGGGGGTATCTTTTAATCTCCAAAAGTCTCCAAACTGCAGAAAATTTTCTTTACCCATCTCCCACAACTCAGATGAAACAGGGACGTCCCTTACTTCATAGTCTAAATAATGCTTACTCAATTCATAAACAGTATATCTCATAGGATATGTAACAATGGAAGGATGTACTATATGATATACTCCATTATGTTCTATATATCTTGTACTTATATGTCTGTGGCCTGAGAAATAAAAAGCTACTTCCGGATATTTAACAAATAATTGTAGCAATTTATCACCATTTTCAAGATAAAAAGAGGCCCACTCATCTTTTTCTTCATCTTTACTAAAAGGAACTATACTGTGATGTCCCATTACAATAGTTAATTTATTCCTGTTAATACTGAGGTCACTATCAAGCCATTTCAATTGTGCTTCTGATATACGACCACCCCAGTATCCAATAATATTTGTATCAAGGCCTACAAGATGCAAATTCGGCACAGGATCTGTAGACCAACATCCATGAGGGCCATTAAATCCATGTCCCTGAAGAGCCCATATAATTGTTGATTTCGAAAGGCCTGCCTGACAGACTTTCCCCGGTTGTGTGATAATACTCTGATCATGATTTCCAAGAATAACATAAAAAGGTACTTTTAATTTCGATAAAATCTCCACGAATTTATCTACATTCCACGGTTCTCCATCTTTTGTAATATCACCTGGAATTAAAACAAATTTCAAGTTGGGAATTTCATTAATGTCCTTAATAGTATTTTCTAAAAGCTCTAAAGAATGAAGGCCAAGTTTAAAATCATCTATAACTCCTTCTGCAGGAAGACTTAAATGAGGATCGGAAAAGACAACAAATTTTACATTTTCAATAGCAAGTGACCTGCATAAAAAAACTGATAATATAATAGCTATAATAAATAAAACTTTCCAGGAATTTGTCATAAAACATCTCTCTCTTTCTATAAAAATAATAAGTTCATTTTCTATAAATGAATTTAAATTCCTGTATATATAGTTGATTTCATAATTTTTTATAATAAATTATTATACGGATTCGCTTTAACCTGGATGCAGGATAGTAAGGATTTAAATTTTCACCATAAGTAACTCCTGTTATAATTTATCATACTCTAAAAATTTATTCCTCCGTCTTGCCAGTTCACTTGCATATTTTATACCCAGGGTAGAAGCATTTTCTCTCGCCCAGTCTGTAAGTTTTGTCTTTCCAACAGGAGGTGAATCAGTATAAAGAAGATCTGCCATAAGTCCTTCAATCTCATCCCATGTAATAATTACATCACCAAGCATTTTACCCATAATCAATCCTATAAGATAAATCAGAAAGGGTGGTAATGAAATTATAGGCCGCGATTTCCCGATAATAAAACCTATCTCTTTAATCAGCTCACAATAGGTAAAGGTTTCGGGCCCTGTGGCATTTATGATACAATTTTGTCTTCTTCTTCCCTGTTCTATGGCAAGTTCTGCAAGGTCTTCCACATATATAGGTTGCAGACGATACTTACCGTTACCAAATACACCGAAGACAGGAAATTTTCTGAGCATCCAGGCAATATTATTAATTAGTATATCTTCAGCGCC
This sequence comes from Bacillota bacterium, assembly GCA_022704525.1. Classification (GTDB taxonomy): domain Bacteria; phylum Vulcanimicrobiota; class SpSt-956; order SpSt-956; family JAKJGF01; genus JAKJGF01. The sequence goes on from JAKJGF010000061.1 coordinate 13,374, forward strand.
AAATATTACTGCAGGCCTTAGTATAGCATAGGATATGCCTGAACAAATCAGGGCCTGTTCCAGTTTTCCCTTACTGCTGAAATATTCAAGATGAGATACTTCAGAAGGGTTTGTTATACTTATATGGACAATTCTTTTAATTCCTGCTTCCCGGGCTGCATTAAATAATTTAAGAGTATTCTGAAGGGCAGTAAAATGTTTAAAATCAGTATGATTAAATCTTACCCAGTAGGTATTATAAAGAACAGTACCTCCTTTAAGTGAATCAACAAGTTGATTAAAATCATCAAAATTATAAGAAAAAGCTTTTACTTTATCTTTGAAAGGATTTGAACGATTAATAGAATTAGTTAGAGTGCGAACTTCATAACCATTTTCCAGGAGAAGCCTTGTAATATATTTCCCGGAATAGCCAAAAGCTCCTGTTACTATGTGTATTTCTGTTTTCATATCTCCCTACCTATAGCTTTAAAAGATCACCTGAAACGGCAGTAATGGCACTCTTATCAACAACATCAATTTCGTCTATATCCTTAAAAGGGTCACTTTACTTTGCACTTTGCACTATTCAAACAGCACTGTAGAGAGATACCTCTCTCCACCATCCGGCAAGATAACTACAATAGTTTTTCCTTCAAACTCATCCAGTGTTGAAAGTCTTACGGCAACTGCAACGGCAGCTCCGCAGGAAATTCCGCAGAGCATTCCCTCTTCTTTTGCAAGCCTTCTGGCATATTCAACTGCTTCTGAGTCCTGAACCATTTCCACTCTGTCAACTATTGAAAGATCAAGTGTATCAGGTATAAAGCCCGCGCCTATACCCTGTATCTTATGAGGTGATGGTTTGAGTTCCTGGCCTGATAATTTCTGAGTGATTACAGGACTTGCAGCAGGTTCAACTGCTACGGAAAGAATGGGTTTCCCCATAATATGCTTAATAAAACGGGTTATACCTGTAATACTGCCACCTGTGCCAACACCTGACACAAGAACATCCACATCGCCCTCTGTATCATTCCATATTTCAGGACCAGTAGTTTTCTCATGGATTGCCGGATTTGCAGGGTTTTTAAACTGCTGTGGAAGAAAATAACGTTCCGGGTCAGAAAAAGCTATCTCTTCTGCTCTTTTTATAGCTCCTTTCATACCTTCAGGACCCGGTGTAAGTATCAGGTTTGCACCGAACATAGAGAGAATCTTCCGTCGTTCTATACTCATAGTTTCAGGCATAGTCAGAGTAAGTTTATAGCCTCTTGAAGCACACACATAAGCCAGGGCTATTCCGGTGTTACCACTTGTAGGTTCTATAATCTCTACACCGGGTTTAAGTAATCCCTTTTCTTCTGCATCCCATATCATGGATGCACCGATACGACATTTAACAGAATATGCCGGATTTCTACCTTCGATTTTTGCAAGAACCGTGGCTTTAGAACCTTCAGTAATCCTGTTAAGTTTCACAAGAGGTGTATTCCCTATAGAATATGAATTATCTAAAAAAATTTTTGCCATAATTATTAAAATAAACTCCTCAATTTCATCTGATCAATCGGATTGTTCATAGCCTGTTCTTTTACATTTAAATAAACTTCTTCAATATATTTATAAGGACAAAGAGATTGGACACTACAATTTTTACAATCCCAACACTTCAAATGCTTATCTCCCATATCATAATGAACTAAATCCTTTATACTATTATCAGGATCTCTAAAGATATACAAAATCTCTTCCACTATATCTTCACCATAAATAGGTTTAAGTATTTTAGCAATTTTATCTAAATTTTCAGGGTATTTTGTAGAAAGAGCAAAAAATTCTTTTAAAGCATAAAGATATACACTTACAGTAATATTATAATGTTCCATAGAGTCTATAAATTCATTATAACTCTTATAGGCTTTTTCAAAATCTCTTAAATTATAATAAAGATATGACATAAAAGCATGTAAAGACATATCATTTAAGGGACTTTCATCAAAACTATAGGGAAAAGGAGGATATTCCCAGAGTAAAAATCCCTTTCTCTCAACACTCTGAGCCAGAAAATCTTCCATATCACTGGCCAGAGCTTTTAACTCTTTTATAGTTAATTTATCCAGATTACTCAGATATTTTACCGCTGGAATTTTACTGATAAGCTTATGTAATTGAAATCTATTTAACGATTCTTCCGAAAGACCTGGTATTAATATCTGATATGAATCAAATCCTAAAAACGACACATCACGAACATAGATATTGTAACCCCTATCTTTTACCAAAGCCACTACGTATTCAAATCTTTCCTTTTGACTACCAGGAATTTTCCCAGAAAAATCAGTAAATTCATAAGAAGATTTATCATCAAAAATCTTATAGGGCCACTGGGCAAAACCTCTGGTATAAATATGTTGGTACAAAATTTCATAATCTTCTTCAGTTTTACTGGATATAGTATTTATAGAACTTGTTCGAAGATCATGAAAAATCTTACGCCCCTGAAAATATTCAGTAAGACATCTTTCCAGAGCAATACCGGGGTCAGGATCTGAACCTAATTTAAAGGCATATTTATTCTTATCTTTATATATGCCTATAATACCCATAACCGGGAAGCCTCTGCCCAGGGAACAATCCTTTACTATAATTTTATAGCTCCCTGTATCTTCCAGCATTTTAATTAATTTATACTGAAAGGGCATATTTTCTTTGATATATTCTCTGGGAACCGTAGGCGGTGTAAGTTTTTTAAAATAAATCTCTGCCTGAACATAACGCTCAAATATTTCACAAAAACCATGTATAAGAGCTTCCTGTGGGCTATTACCTCCGCACATACCATTAGTGGCGTACACAGAGGAAATCAATGGATATGGAAGATAATCTATTTTATCTTCAATTACATTATAATAAGGTAAAAAAGGTATCTTTTTATTGAGGTTGGCTACAGACTCTTTATATTTGTCCCAGAGCTCATAAACACTTATGTTCATAACATTTAGACAGGTTTTCTTAAAATCCTCAGGGAGTGGAAGGAACTCTTCTAAAGACAGTAATTTTTCATTAGTATCATAAATAAAACCAAATTTTTCTCTTGCCTCAGGATTTAAATCGTAAGGATTGATCAGTGCCTGATTCTGAAGTCTTTCTAAAAGCTCAGCCATTCCACTTGCAAGAGCTAATTCTTCTGTAATACCTTTTCCATTAACACCTACTTCCGAATTTTTTATACCAATTCTACAGTAATACAGAGCATTAAGTGCATTTCTCTCTGTCTGTTTATGAGCAATTACATTATTTTTTTCCAGAATCTTCTTTGCTTTTTCTATTGTCTCTTCCGGGGTAAGATCTTTATAATATTTAACCATATTTACCTCCTTAATAGATTTGACTTTCAAATCATATAGTCCAGAAAATCTTCTTTACTTTTTCCATCCATTTCAACTAAATCTTTAAGTGTTAATGAATTAAGTACTTCTGAGATTTTATTACCCAGTAAAGTCCAGATTTTACGGGTAGCGCAGAAATTTGTTCGGTTACAGGAAGATGAATTATTAATACATTCCAGAGGCATTAAATCACCCTCAAAAACCTCTACTATGTCTTTTACTGTAATCTCTGAAGGAACCTTCCCGAGTATATAACCTCCTGCAGAACCTCTTATAGAACGAATAAAACCTCTGGCTTTAAGAGGAATAACAAGTTGACTCAGATACTTTTCCGATATGTCTTCTTTTTTAGAAATGTCTCCAAGACTGAGAGTGCCTTTAGAATAATTAATGGCAAGCTGTAACATTAACCTTAATCCATAACGTGACTTTGTAGATAATTTCATAAGAACAAAATAAAATGAATTATCTTCTCTAATACTCCTTTCATTAAATATAAATACACTAGTAATACTATCATATTACTAGTGTATCATATAATACCTTATATGTCAATCTATCTCATAAAAAAGTCCTCTGAATTATTTTCCCATTAATTTCAAAATCTCTTCTTTTCTTTGCTTTGTATCTTTATCATCCGGTTTAAATTCCAGAACCTTCTCAAAACATTTAAGAGCCTCTCCATATTTACCCTGAGTAGCCAGAGTATAACCTTTACTGTACCAGGTATCTGCCTGATCTGGCTCAATTTCCAGGGCTTTATCGAAAGAGTTAACTGCTTCTTCATATCTTTTCAAAGAATCTAATGAATAACCCCTGTTATACCATGTCAAAGCTTTTTTTGGATCAATTTTCAGAGCCCTATCAAAACATTCTATTGCTTCTTTATGTTTTTTCATATAATCCAGAGATAATCCCTTAGAATCCCAGAAAGAAGCATCATTAGAATCTATAGCCAGAGCTTTATCCAGACATTTAATAGCTTCTTCATATTTACCATCATTATTCAGTGAACAGGCCTTATTATACCATACAGTGGCCTTATCAGGATCAAGTTCCAGTGCCCTGTCATAACATTTAAGGGCTTCTTCATTTTTTTCCATTTCAACCATAAGAAGCCCCTTATTATTCCAGGCTTCTGAAGAATTTGGATCAATCTCAAGGGATTTATCAAAATATCTAAGGGCTTCTTCATACTGTTTCAGATAATATAAAGCTGTACCTTTATTATACCAGACAACAGCATAATCAGGATCAAGCTTTAAGGCTTCATCATAAAGTTTGATACCTTCCTCATACTTACCCTGCTTAACAAAAACCATGCCATCATTATTCAATTTTATAGCCTTTTCATGTTCATTACAGGAAACTGTAAAAACTAAAATTAATAAAAAAGTCAGAACTATTATAGTTCTTTTAAGTTTCATAAATATATACCTCACATTTCCAAATTTCACAATACTAACTTCCTTTCAATCAAATTAAATCCTGCAAATAAAACTGTTAATTTATCTAAGCACCTTTTAAAGTTAAAGGTCTTGCTGCATCTGTTGCTGCACCGATCTTTACAGCATAACTTGTACGTTTTGCAATATCTTCATCTGTTACAATATGAACATCTAAAAGTCCATCTGTTTTGTAACCGGTACGAAGAAAATTCATTTCACTCAAACAGAAACTCCATCCCTGTAACCAGAAAAGAAGAGATTTTCTCTGTTCCTCAGAGCCAGCAAAATGAACCAGTAAATCAATATCACTTTTCGGTCCTGCAGTAGCATTTTTCGTACTTCCAAAAATATATAAATTTTTAACTCCAAAAATAGACGGGTTAATCCGTAAAGCAATAGTTTCAGCCATATGATAACGCCATCGCCAGTAATCTTCATTCTGTTGCTCAGAATAGGTCTCTCTTTCTTCAGTAATTTCCATCAATGTTCTGGGGCGGCATAAAAATCCCAGGGCTTTATTTAAATCTGCATTCATTAATACTCTCATTACCATACCATCTGTACTTCCAGGTATATCAATTACATATAAAGTATGAGAAAGAAAAGCATACTCTGGCAGAATATCAGAAAGAATATTATAAGAACCTTTTAAAAAGCTTTCATTAAAAATAATATCTTCATCGTCCGGATAAAGAGGTAAATATCGAATAGATGCTTCCACCAGATCCTGAAAGAAATGTGTTCCAAAAGAGAGTTCAGGAAGATAATTTCCTTTCTTTTTTGCTATTTCAATTAAAACAGCTGTATTGTTAATATCCGAATAGGTTACATTGACACCGAGCTTAATATCTCCACGGCTACCCCACCTTCCAGGCCCCATCAATATAAATTGTCTTTTAGGAAGAATTTTATTGAGCTTACCTACTGCAGTACCCACAGCAGTCAGTTCTGAAAGACTTGAAAGTTTATTATAATTCTCAGGTTCCACATAAACTATATGTGTAATATCGGGAACCCTGCCATTAGAAACATAACGATTGGCAGAAAAAATAATTCTATTTTCTGCTATATTGTTCGGTATGGGCACAGCTACAGTATCTTCTCCATAACTTTGAGGCCTGCACTGGAGAAGATAAAAATCTTTTCCATTTGAGGCAAACTCTATATCCACAGGAGTCTGAAATTTGTCTTTAAGCAATGTAAGAATGGCATTTACCTGTTTTATAAAAGAATGTTCCGTAATCAAACCTTCAAAAGTAACAACAAGGTCATCTTTATCACAATCAGGTTCAAATCCCAGAGGTTTTCTTAAATTATTAGGTTCAAGAATAGAAACAATCTGATTCAATCCTGGGTAGTCATTGCCATATTCTCTGAATAAATCTCTTATTTCTATAGTTTCGAATTTATTTGTCTCCAGATTTATAACATCGATTTTCTTCTGAGAATAACGCACTGTTTCATCTACTGAAATATTAACCCTGAGTCCAGGTTGACCCGGAGCAATAAGTTTTGGATAATCATCACTTACTCTGTCTACTGCTCTTGTCCCAAGACCGGCTACTATTCTTATGAGTCCATCCTGTCTTTTGATACGAGGTGACCATAAGAATTCATTATTACTGAAGGCGACACCTGCAAAAGAAGGGAGAAAATATTTACCCACCTTTTCTCCAACTACTTCCTGTATCATTATGCCCATTTCTTCATGAAAGTCCAGGAGAAGTCTATCTGCCCTGTATTCAATAGGGTCAGGGCCAAAGGTAGATGCATATACTTCAGAAATTGCATCTGTAAGAGCTTCAAGTTTTTGTTCTTTACTTCCCTGATTTGCTAAAAACAAACTCTTATATTTTCCTGAAAAAGCTGTACCCATTCTATCTTCAAGGAGGCTTGAACTCCTTACTATAAGAGGTTTATCTCCAAAATCATCTAAAGCTATGGAAAGACCCTTAACTATTTCAGGAGAAAAATAAGAATTCTTAAATACCTGTATAATATGGGGATATTCCTCCCTGAGATGATCTATTTCTTTATACTTCTGTTCCATTACATCTTCCAGATTATTATAACGCACAAAATTTAAGAGTCCATCAGAAGTTATATACCAAGTCCTGGGAGTTTTAAGATTTTTTAAAAGTTCACCGTATTCTTCTGATCTATTCAGAATATGCATGGCAAAAAACAGACCTGCACTTTTTCCTCCCAGTTTACCATGGCCTTTAAGGGGTAAGATTAACCTCTGAAAAAGCTCATAAAAATCATCTATTTCTATATAATTTTTGGTGATATTAATAAACTGTAATTGATCTGTAAAAAAACGTCTTATTAAAGAAGCACGGAGACCCTGTTCTACAAAAGAAGGCAACTCGGTATCTTTCAAGGAAAGTTGCTTATAACGTCTTATGGCATCAGCAATTTCACTGATTAAAGAATCAGGATTCTCAATAGTATTTATAAGAAAACTTGCCTTATCCTCTTTAATCCATTTTTGAATACAGGAAAGTATTTCATCATCACTTAGTGATTCTTCTGCAATAGAAAAGGTTTCGTCACAGAGTTTTCTCACATTTTCCAGAATTTTTTTCTGTAAAGGTCGATTTTCATCAATTTCTTCGTCTCTGTTTTTAGTGATATCCTGAAGGAGATTACAGGCAAGCCCTATACCGATGCGGCAGAGATAATTCATCATTTTCCTTGTAACACGTATGAGGAGATTTCGATCAGTACTGCTTACAAATTCCAGTATAACCTTCCATTCTGGTTTTCTATTTTCCAGAATATTCTCTTTTATCCTCTCCATTTCCTTAAGAGATTTTTCAAGATGTCTCTGCATAATAAAATGGGATATCCTGTCAGAAATGGTTTTCAATAATTTAAGTTCTTCTTTGAGAAAAGGTCCATTGTCCTGTTCTGGTCTTTCTTCCTTATAATAAACCTCTATAGTTCCTACTGTTTTACCCTGAAAGGTAATATTTGCTTTCTGAACCCAGGGAGTCTCTTTAAAATCATTAGAACAACAGGAAATATCCTTATAAAAAATTCTTACCTCACATATATCAGAGTACTGCCAGCCCAGGGGAATTATTTTTATTATATCATTACAAATCTCTTTTATACTGGATCCCTGTCTGGTAAGTAATTCCTCTATTTTATAAAGACAGCTCAGTTCTTTAAACCTTTCCTGAAGATCAACTATTAGCTTGTTGGGGGGGGTATTTTGATCAATCATTAGAAACAAAATTCTCCCTTCATACAAGGATTAAAATACTAAAATCATAATCAAAATTCGATTTCCTATAAAAATATCCTTTTAGAATCTATAGAGAATTCTTTTAGAGACCTTTTGTAGATGAATTAAAATTATCAAAAAGTTAATATAATGTTAACGAAAGGATATTGAAAAATTTAAAATTATTTATTACACTATATTTTTGCATCTGCAAAAGTATAGTTATTAAAAAAATGCGAAAGTATAACTATATATTCAATAGCCAGTTTTTTTGCCTCAATATCAAAATTTAATAAAGAAAAATCTTTAACTAACTCTTCCATTTCTCTACGTCTTTCATCATTTGTAGTATCCAGGATTTCCGATGGAAAGGATTTTAAGAATTATCCAGTATTATCCGGGAGCTGTTATTGCTATGGTACAGGGTGGAGTATGGAGAGGAGCATGTGATCTTGTAATGACCTGTGATATGATTATAGGTGATCCTACATCCTCTTTTGCTATTACACCGGTAAAGTGAAAATTCAACTTTAATCTCTCAACTCATAACTATAATCACCCTTCACCCTAAATAATTATAGTTTCTTATTTTATTCCATAAGGGAGGATTTTTACTCTGAAAAGTTGAAATACCTTTAGTAAATAACCAGCATATTAAAGAGAAGGGGGACTTTATTATGAGATACGGTTTTCATGGGAAAATACTGGAGGTTGATTTAACAGAACAGAGATTCTCCGAGAGAGAATTTACTGAAAATGAAGCAAAAAAATATCTTTTAGGATCAGGGCTTTCAGCAAAGATCTTATATTAAGGAAGGAGACCTTTCTTTAGATCTCCTTTCACCGGAAAGCCCTTTAATTATTCTCTGCGGTCTTCTTACGGGAACTACTGCACCGACAGGATGTAAATTAAGTGTATGCGGAAAATCACCCCTTACAGGCATATGAAGGAAAAGCAAAAATCTGTTATGAATATCAAAATTTCCTGAGTATCTTTAATCCCCTGGGACTGTGTAAATTTCTATTCTGTGCAAGAACAGGCCATAAGATGATCTCAGCATGGATGAATAAGAACTTCGGATGGGATATGGATATGGAAGAACTAATGAAAACAGGTGAAAGACTCGTTAATCTCAAAAGAATGATTGATGTAAAACTGGAAATTTCGAAAAAAGATGATATATTTCCGAAGCATCTTTTAGAACCTAAACCAGATGGCAGTGCTAAAGGAATGGTGCCCCCTGTAGATATTATTAAAAGAATTTTATATTCTCCGG
>JAKJGF010000062.1 GCA_022704525.1 Bacillota bacterium
TATTAAGATATTCAGAAAGAAGAATATGGATTATATAAAGAATATCTGGGAAAAGATATGTAATCCAATAAAACTAAAATGCGACTGGGAATTAGTTAATTTAATAAAATTAATTAATACCGAGAAGGATAAGGTTAGCTTCTGGCTAACAACGTCGTCTTCGAGAAAACTTATAAGTAGATACTCCTATTTATAGGTTTTTATAGATTTAATTCGACGGTTTAATGCAAAATTCCTCAGTAGAAATAAATGATGTCAAAAAAAGAGGAAGAGTAAAACAGAGTAAATATAAAAACCTGCTTGACCGATTAAATAAATATCGTAAAGAGATGTTAGCATTTATGTATGATTTTAAAGTTCTCTTTGATAATAATCAAGCTGAAAGAGACATAAGAATGACAAAAGTTAAGGACTATCTTCTGTAGAGACGTCCCGGCGGGACGTCTCTACAATATCTGTACCTACGGAACATAGGGAAATAACGCCTGTGGAGACGAAACCTCTACCTCACACCCGGTGTGGGGCAAGTATCGTCTGAAAAACAGGAAGTCTTTCCCTTCAGAGGAAGGTAGTTCACTACCTGGAAGCATAAAATACCGGTACCATTCCTCCACCCTGATGAACATTTATTATAGCTCCTGATGCGGCCCTTACATAGGCCCCTCCAAATATTCCATCATAGGCCCAGAAATTTATATTTACATTTTTAGGCAGGAATCCCAGGAATTTTCCATCTTCCACAACAGGGAATTCATCACTGGGAATGGGTACCATTTCCTGCACTACATAGGTATTACCGGGTTCCAGGGCAGTTTTTAATGTAGATGCCCATTCTTCATCCGATACAGCGGGTCCTACGATTACACCATGTCCGCCATAACCGGAATTGGGTTTTAAAACAAGGTGTTCTCTGTTCTTTCTTATAAAATCAGGGAGATTTACTTTCTCTCCACATACTTCTGTTTCCAGATCTCTTACAAGTCGGGTGAAAGGAATATACTTATCAATGACTTCCAGTTCTTCCTCTGTAAAGAGATAGGCATATTTCCTGTCATGCATAATGGCCAGAACAGATTTTAATCCTCCCACACGGGAACAGAAGGGATTGATAAAGCAGATATTTCCATCTTCATATGCTTTAAGAGCTGCTTCTGTATGGCCGTAATAAGGAGGATCCAGAAATTCCTGAACGGCATCACGATAAATAACGTGCACTTCTTTACCATCTTTTGTGAGTTTCTTTCCGTCATATTCAAAATCCCTGGGATCAGCATATATAGCATGATAACCCTTGTCATTCAGAACATCTACAATTACTTTTACATCGGAGAGTATTGTAGAATCTGTTGCACAGACTACGGCGAAAAGAGGTTCTTTTACAGGTGTTATACCTTTTACCTGACAGAACTCGTGATACTTTTTGAGTAGCATACCTGTATGAGTATCAAGGAATTTATCTGCATCTAAAGAGAAGTTTTCACTTAATTTCTTTATTGAAGGAAGTTTTTTAAACATATCCACCATAACGTCATGCCAGCCCATTCCTGAAGGACTGTCACAGTTAAACTCAATAAATTTTATATCTCCGTTTTCAGGCGTATAAAAGGCATCTAATCGAGAAACAATCTGGCGCCTCGGATAAACCTGACTCATCTTTGCATATTTTTCCACCAGATCTTTTAATTCCAGTAGATTTTTAAATTTTGGATCCACAAAAAATGCTTCTGCCACCTTTTCAATGGCAGACATAATATTATTGGTGGCATGCTGAAAAGAACTTTTTGCCTTTTTATCCACTATATAAGGTTTTAAAAAGGTCGGGAAAGGTTTCCCTTTCATGGTCATATCATATTTGGCCATTTCAATAGCAAGATTCTTCATCTCAGTTTCAGGATCACCTTCTGAGAGGATTTTTTTAAAGTGATCATTGACTTGTTTGACTATAGACATAATTAACCTCCTAAATAATTAAAAACTAAAATCTATATTAACAAATAAAATTTATAAACTCAATCCTTTTTAAAAAAATAATCACTTCTTTTTAGAACTGCTGTAATGTGAGAGAGTTATCAGTGAACAGTGAGGAGATCAAAATACCTCACAGTTCAGGGCTTACCTGATTTTTGCTGGATTTTCAGTGAATCTTCTCTGGCTTTTTTCGCATCTTCATATTCAGGATCAAGTTCCAGTGCTCTATCAAAACATATTATGGCATCCTGGAACTTCCCATTTTTATGTAAAGTTATTCCTTTGTAATACCAGTTATAGATATATTGTGGATCAAGTTCTATGGCTTTATCAAAGCAAGTAAGAGCTTCTTCATATTTCTCCTGATCTTGAAGTGTTCTTCCTTTATTATGCCATGCATAAGAGTACCTTTGATTAATCTCCAGAGCTTTATCAAAACATTTAAGAGCTTCTTCATATTTACTCTGATAATACAGACAAAGGCCTTTACCATTCCAGGCATAAGTATATCTCGAATCAAGCTCCAGAGTTTTATCAAAACATTTTATGGCTTCCTCATCCTGAGCTTTATAAAACAGAACCAGGCCTTTGTTATACCAGGCATCAGAATAATTCGGAGCAACCTCAATAGCTTTATCAAAATATACAATTGCTTCATCATATTTATCCTGATTTATGAGTTCTATACCGCTGTTTACCAGATCTAAAGGTGATTCTACCCTGGCAAGTGAAAAACTATTTGTTAAAGCAATTAGAAGCATAAGAGTCAATATGATTTTATACATGTTCCAGCCCCCCATTATTTAGAATGCTATTTGAGAAGATAGCAGATTAAATGCCAAATTCGTTAACCTCTGTAAAAATTCCTTCCAGGAATTTGTAGATTATAGTATAATTCTGTATTATGGAGTCATTATTTTTAGAAGGTAAAATTAATGTGAATGAAGAATAAAGCCAAGGCTTATTATAATAATGCCCTGAATGCAGATAAACACTGTGAAAGAGCCAGAGAAGGACTTAAAAGCCCTGGGATTTATTAAAAATGAGGGATAGTATGTTTCCTGTGCTTTCATATGTCAAACCAACTGGAGAATATGTGACATTACCTCTGGAAAGTAATGAAATCAGATTTGGTAGAAATACCGGTAATAATATAATACTTGATTTTGACAGGGAAGCCTCCGGTAATCACGCCAGAATTATCTGTCAGAGTAATAGATATTTTGTAGAAGATCTTAAAAGTACTAACGGTACCTATATTAATAATAATCGTATAAATGAAATAACAGAACTAAAACAAAATGATAAAATATTGATTGGCAAAGTGGAGTTTCTTTTTACCATGCCATCTTATGCACCTTCTTCCACTCCGGGGACAATTCCTCATCAATCTTTTTCTCATGCCTATCTCCATACTGCTCCTTTATCAGTAAGGCAGAGTCCTCTTGACTATCATTCTATGAAGAACAGACAGACTGTAGGACGTGATCCCAAAAGCGATATCAGTCTCAATCATCCCCAGGTTTCTTTTAAGCATGCAGAAATACAGCAATCAGGTTCAGGTTACATAATAACAGACTCGGGCAGTACAAATGGAACATATCTTAATAATCAGAGAATAAAAGGTTCTGTTCCTCTAAAAATCAATGATGTAGTTCAGATAGGGCCTTTTAAATTGATGTTTGATGGAAATCGACTTGCCCAGGTCTGTGAACATGGAAATATAAGAGTTGATATTGCAGGACTCTCAGTTATAAGGACTAAAAAAAAGATATTAAATGATATTTATTTATCTATAAAACCCCAGGATTTTGTGGCAATAGTGGGAACCTCCGGGGCAGGGAAATCAACCCTTTTGAAGTCTCTCTGCGGTGCAGCCTTTGCTGAAGAGGGTATTGTAAAGGTAAACGGTGTTGATTTCTATGACAACTTCGAATCTTTCCGTTCCATTCTGGGTTATGTTCCCCAGGATGATATAATCCATAAGGAACTATCAGTTGAAAAGGCCCTTAAATATGCAGGTGAATTGCGTTTACCCTCTGATACTACCTCAGAAGAAACGGAAAAGATAATAACAGATACTCTTCTAAAACTTGAGATGAAGGATCATATCCATAAAGCTGTTCGATCTCTCAGTGGAGGCCAGAGAAAAAGAGTTAGTATAGGTGTTGAAATGCTTACAAATCCTTCTCTTTTCTATCTTGATGAACCCACCTCCGGTCTTGATCCTGCTACAGAAAGAAATCTTATGCAATTACTGAGAGACAGAGCAAAAATGGACGGCAAAACCGTCCTCTGTGTAACTCATGTAACAAAAAACGTAGATCTCTGTGATAAGATTATAGTTATGGGAACGGGAGGATTTCTCACATTTTACGGCACTCCCCGGGAGGGACTCAAGTTCTTTGGAGTAACCGATTTTACAGATATTTATGATAATATTAAGACTGCTGATCTGGCAAGGAAATGGTCAGAAAAGTTTTATTCCTCTGAGTATTTTATAAAACATATAGATAAACCATTATCAGAAGTGGGTCTTTCTCTGTCCACACCTTCCTCATCCGGGGGTGTAAAACAGGGAGTTGGCCCCGGTAAGAATACCTCTTCTCCTTTCAGACAGTTCTTTACACTTCTAAAGAGATACTGGGATATTAAAACCAGAGATCCGGGTTATCTTATCTTTACTGCTGTTACACCTGCTCTGGTATGTTTTTTACTGGGTCTTACCTTTAAAGGAGATGTTCTGAAATTAACAGAGAAAGGAGAAAACTTCGGAGATGCCACACAGCTGGTATTTCTTCTCTGCTGTATTGCCCTGTGGTTTGGCTCATCCAACCCCTCTCTTGAGATTATTTCAGAACTTCCCATTTATTTACGTGAAAGAATGATAAATCTGAGACTCTTCCCTTATGTAATGTCTAAAGTTCTTGTTCTCGGATTTATGGGCATAGTTCAATCAATCCTTATGACTCTGGTATTACTTTTATTTTTTAAGGATATGCCCCGCGAATTATCAAAACTGGTTATCTTTACTTCAGGTGTATTTCTTGTATTTCTTACATCCATATGCCTTGGTCTTTTTGTTTCGGCCTTTGCCAATAAATCGGAAAATGCTTCCAGTGTTCTTCCTATAGTACTGGTAGCACAGGTTATATTATCAGGTTCCATAGTTCCCCTGGGTAAAATGAATTTACTTCCTCAGATGATAACCTTTGTTATGCCCAGCAGATGGGGTTTTACCTTTATAGGTGAGGCTCTCAGAATTGATGAGTTATTGAACAGGGCCCTGGATAAATATGAACCTATTTATGGTGATTTTAAAATGTCTTTTGGTTCAACCCTTATACCCCCGGGAAATGACATAACCTATGCTATGTGGGTACTGATTATTCTATCTGTAGTCTTTTTGATTCTCTGTTGCCTTGCCCTCTGGGAGAAAGAAAGCAGAAGAGTTGATTTTATTTAAAATCGATCAATCCTCCATTATTTAACATTTTATTATAATAGTTTATATTGATTTTTCCTTTCCAATTTTGTAAGATAATTCCACCTGTAAATTTTTCTGTGATAAAAGCTGAAAAATAGAATCCTAAAGAGTAATGTATGTACACCTGTCTCTGTCCGGGCTCTGAAGCAAAAGATATGCCGTCAAAGGAGAAAGTTATAACTTAAATAAATACAAAAACGTATATTCTGTAATAACAGATTTTATTGTAACAGGATCATAGATTTTGCGTAAGAGCCCGGGCAGGAACAGGCTTGTGAGATGAATACTAACTTACCTGTTGCCGTACCAAATTATATCTTCACAGAATTATTTACAGAAAGAGATAAGTTTATGTGTTTAAAAAATTAAGACAGGAGTTTGAAAAATGGAAATTACTTTTTTCGATGACAAGATGGATCCGGTTACAGAACACGACTGGGTGATAAATGCAATTAAATATCTCTATAAAAATAATGTTATTAATTTAGTCTGCACCAGAGAATCCGGTATTTCATCAATAGTTCAGCAACAATTTAAGGGTGTTAATATTTACCTCTTTAATCGTGACAGGTTTTATACTCAGAACCCTGAAGAACTCAGTGAAATCAGTTCTTTTCTGGGAAGTAAGAAAACTATAGTCTGGCTTACATCTCACTATCAGGATGGAACTACACCTATGAAGATATGGTCTTACATAGCTTCCGGTAAGGACAAAAATATCACACTGGTAATTAAAACCGCTACTCTTCGTGATGAATTTACCCGTGAAAATTACTATCCTGAAGAGGGGAAGTTTGTAGGTGGGATTATTGCTGCTTCGAAAACTACAAAGAAGGATTTAATAAAGGCTTTTAATTTGCCTCCTGATAAGATACATGTGAGTTATATGGGAGTTAATCTTACCATATTCGATTTTAATAAATATGATATTGTTAAAGATATAAGGAAAGAATGGAATTTTGAACCTGAGGATATAATAATCGGTGTTGTAGGGAGTCTGGTTCCCAGAAAAGGACATAAGATGATTATAGATGCTTTTTCTCAGGTTTATAAAGACTTTGACAGAGCAAAACTGGCTATAGTGGGAAGAGGTGAGTTAGAAGAAGAATTAAAGCAGATGTGTAAAAATCTGGGTGAGAGAGTCAGATTTCTTGGATATCATACACAGGTTGCTTCTCTTATGAAAATGTTTGATATTTTGATTTTAGCAAGTGATCGGGAAGGTGGAATCCCACGGGTAATAACAGAGGCTATGGCCATGAAGACAGCTGTAATATCACCTGATCTGGGGGCTATATATGAACTGGTCAGGGATGGAGTTAATGGCTATTTGATAGAACATAGCAATTCTGATATAATTTCGGAAAAATTGCACCTTCTTCTTTCTTCTCCGCCTCTATTAAGTGAAATGAAAACCAATGCTTTAAAATCAATAAAAGAATTTGATCGGGAACTATGGCTGGGAAAACTTGAAGATAGTTTTTCAATAATATGGAATCAGGTATATAAAATATAGTAATAGATTGCATATTCATCCTGGTTAAACTATAATAGAATTTACATACTCTAAAACTTCAGGAGGCCCTTATGAATTTATATAAAATTTCTGCGGAAGATCAGACTCTCTGTATAGAAAAAATATCACAACTCTTTATAAAAGAGGAAAAACCGGCAATAATTTTATGTGACAGAAACTCAAAAACAGATCTCATAGATAATTTCATTTCTTATTATGACGTAACAATAAAAGAAGAAATAGAACAAATCTCTCCTGTAGATAATGTGGTAACTTATTCCAGAAAAGATATTCCTCTGGCACTTTTTGCCATGCCCCTTTTTATGGATGGAAAAACAGTGTTTATAGAGAAGACAAAACTGGAAAAAGCCGGAGAATTTCCCCGAAAAAATCTTATAATCCTTGGCACAGAAGAAATTTCTGAAATTCCTGATGGAATTACTTTATATAAACTTAAGACAGAAGAAGATATACTCAAATTTAAAGAGAAAGCTGTTTTTTCAACACTTGTAATAATCAATTCCACAGATCTATTCAGTAAAGTAACAGATATGATAACAGATTATAAATGTCCCTTTCTGTCTATACTTGGTGCTTATATTGCTGCAATTAAAGGCGGTATTATACATGATGTCGCTTCTTTATCTCCGGCGGGACTGGAAATCGACAAAGCCATAAATTCTTCTCCTTATTATAAAGAAGTTACTACTGTTATACCTGTGGGAACACCGGGGAGTCTTCCTTTTGTGCAGACCGAGATCCCCGACTTTATTGTGGGAAACAACTGGAAAACTGATAGTATAAGGGATTATACTCTCTGGAGAGATGATTATATAAGGGCTACTCATGGCAGAATTCAGGGGCTTAACATATTGGATGGGTCCCTACTTTTTCAGAGAAGTTTTCTGTGGAGGAAACTCCGATCTTCTCTTAATCTGAAGGGCTTTTCCTCTTCTGACAGTGTGACAACCCTTGAAAAAATTGGTTCTGCTGCAGAAATTCCCACTCTCAGGACAAGTGCAATTTTGCTATCTCAGAATCTTAAAGATGCCGGATGGGATATGACAGAACTTTATGGAAAAGATAACAGTTATTCCAATATAATAGAAAATCTTAAGAATTCTCTTCTTTGTTATATAGGTAATCACGGTATACTCCTTTATATCAGATGCGGGGAAAAATGTCTTGGCGCCCTTGATTTACCGACTCTTCCACCGGTTCAGATCTACTGTTTTAGCTGTATTACTACAAGAACTACGGGACTGTGGCTTTCAACAAATGATATAGACTGGGAATATGTAGATGTTCCTCTGGAAAGAAATGTACCCCTCAATGCTATAAGACAGGGTGCATCGAGTTTCCTGGGTATGCTTATGTGTGGTTTTGAGGTGGAAGGGGATGTGCTCATATCGGAAGTTTTGAAAAATATGATCTTTTTTGGTCATACCCTGGGAGAAGCAATAAAAGAAGCCAAAAATACTCTTACTGCTTCAGTAAAAGCTTCTCTTATGGCAATGGAAGGAGAATCTCTCGGTAATTATCAGTTGTCCAGATATTATAACAGGTTTACCGTTTATGAATGTGAACTTTACGGAGATCCTGACATGAAATTGCCGGTAAAGAGGCAAAAGGATAATTATGCATATATTCAAATTGAAGATGATAATAAGGGAACTAAAGAGATCTCAATAAATATTCCTCCCGGTGTATGGAAAGAAATCGAATTACCTGTGGGAGAAAAATCACAGAAAATGTACTATACCAGAAATTACAGAACTTTTTATCCGAAGACTCCCCATTCGGTTCTTGCTGGAAGCATGCCTGTAGATAAAGATCCGGAAAACCATATAGCCAGAGAAAATATTGGTTACTATAACTTCAAGATAAAAACAGAGATTCCAAAGGGCCATACTGTAAAATATATAGAACTGAAAGATGTAAAACTCCTGGATGCTTACAATTTTAACGGTAATAAACTGGAAGGGGTGGATCCTTATAAAATCTTCGGTAAAGGGAGAATAAGAACGAGCCTCTTTAAAGATGCAGAGGAAGTGGATATCCTTTCTAACTGGCCTTTTACACTGGAAAAAGATGTGGATAATGAGATTTTATGGTTTTTTATTCCCACATCAATGGTGGCAGAAAAGGAAAAAATTATAGCCAGACTTGCCTCTGCCAGATTTCTAATTCATTACTGTAAGGGAGTTACAGTAAGAGGAAGAATAAACTCTCCCGATGGAACTCCTCCGGATGCTTTTATTACTTTTATTTCTTCTGAGAGAAAGAAAAGAAGAATCGATACTGATCTTTCCGGGAATTATTCCCTTAGCCTTCCTTCGGGAAAGTATTCCCTTCTTGTAGAAGCAGATCTCCATGTTTCTTACAGAGAAGATATTTTTATTCCCGAAAGTGATATGGTAAAAAATATCAGTCTTTCTCTGAAAGAGACTTATCCTGTGACTCTGAAAGTGCAGGATTCTGTAACAGATAAACCGATCTCTTCTGCTACAGTAAGACTTTCCATTCTTTTCGGCCCCAGAGACAGAAAAATGATAGAAGAATATATAAAAGGGAAAGAAAGATATCCCCACAGATTTGTTAAAAAACTTGTAACTGATGAAAATGGAAAGATTGAAGATAATCTTCCTATGGGAGATTATCTGGTTGATATCTTTAAGAAAAAAGAAAGTGGCAGAGGAGCAATCTATCTGCGAAAAGAAGATCTCCTGGAAGTGAGGAAAAGACATAAAGAAAATATTTACACCCTGGAACCGGCAGGGACGGTATTCGGCTGTATTCTGGCCGAAGATACAGAAGAAGGACTTCCCGATGCTACTGTAATTGTGAAAATATCTACAGGAACAGAGGGGAAGGAAAAAACCCTGAGATTTCATACTGATATGAAAGGTTCTTTCGGAGCAGTAGTGCCGGCAGATCATAAATTCAGGGTTCTTGGTATATTTGAAGGCTATGAGCCGGGGGAAGAAAATAATAAGGGAGAGGGTATATTATTACACAGAGGTGAGACAGCTGAAGTTAAATTAATCTGTAAGAATAAAAAATAAGATATGTTTTATATTCAGTTATGCCATAGTCTTTCGCCGGGTAAAGGTGAACCTTTACCCGGCGAAAGAGCATCTAAAATTCTACCTCTTCAATCTCTTCAAAGTTAAAGTACGGGGAAATATCTTCTTCTAGATCTGTTGCATCCTCAATTAAACCTGCTTTAACTCCCCTCTGACACAGAGAACGATAGTGACAGTAGAAGCAGTGCCTTTTGTTATCTGTCATAGGGAATTCTTTATTTTTCAGATTTTTTATTTCCCGAATGAGTGAAATAAGGTAAGAAGAGTCTTTTTTATACTCTTCTTCACTATACTGGAAATATTCCGGATTTTCCGGGAACTGTGGAAACCAGTAAATCATCTGAATTTTTTCCGGCCGAACCATCTGACCCTCTATTAAATGAGAACCTGCTTCTTTTAAGAGACAGGAATATAATTTTGTCTGTATCCTTTCCTGTAACCATTCCCTCCGGGGCAGTTTTCTAGAGGTTTTCCAGTCTATTATAAAAAGACTGTCATTTACGGTAATAAGATCATATTTTGCCACCATACGATAACCTTCTACAGGGGTAGAAAGAATAATCTCAGGATAAAGTTTACCCGATAAATAAGGCTTATATTCAAGATAATTCTTCCACCAGAAGGAAAGGTCTTCATCTGTTATCATATTAGATATATTTTCTTCAGGGATACCAAGGATATGTTGATGGACCATTCGATGAAAAACCGTTCCCCTCTGTAATTGTTTTTCAAGTTCACTCACAGGTTCTGCCCGGATTGCCGGCCAGGATAATTTCAGTATATAACGCAATTGAAACCTTTTCGGACAATCGACATAATCCTGAAGAGAGGCCTGACTGAACTGGAAATCATCTGGTAATATCATTTTTTCCTCCGGAATATAAAATTAGGTAGTCCTAAAGAGATAGTGGTAAATATAATATCTACCCATAAACCAACGTATCATTATAATGATGTATAAACATCTATATGGCTCCTATATGGTTTTCAATCTTTTTTGAAAAAAAAAGAGTTTTTCTGACTAATCGGGATACTCTTTGCCTCATTATTTTGCAACCACCACTATGAAACGTCAGTAATTCTTGCTATACCTGCAAGTGGTACTTTCTCTAATAATAGCTTATCTATTAATTCTTTTGTAGCCTGTGAAATAGTTTTATTTTGTGGATGTTCTACAAATTGCCTGTCCCACTCTTTACACTCATATTTTTGCTTTCCCTTATGAATTATTCCATTTTTGACAGTATTTTCACTGCTACAACCAGGACAAACTATTTTTATTCTCCTTCAATTTTTTTATTTATTATATCATATCACTAGCTCTTCAGGACTACCCTTTTTTCTAATTATTCATCAACAGGTAAAATAATTGTAACAGATGTTCCTATATTATGTTTACCTTTAATATGAAGAACTCCTCCCCAGTAATGAACCCTTTCTTTTATTCCGAGTAATCCGAAAGATTTGCTGGTATAAATATTATTTTCCTCTATACCTGTGCCATTATCCTTCACAGAGATAAATAATTTATTATTTTTATTTTTCAGTTTTATTTCAACCTTTTTAGCACTGGCATGACGAACAATATTTGTAAGAAGTTCCTGAATTATACGATAAATAATAACTGATTTATTTTTATCCATTGTAATATCTTCCGGGATAAAAGTAATTTTAAATTTAATACCAGTCCTCTTTTCTATTTCTTTTGCATGCCAGAGAATTGCTGCCGAAAGACCGAAATCATCCAGTATTACTGGCCTCAATTCTGACGCAATTCTTCTTACATTTTGTATTGTCATATCTATGAGTTCAGTCATAGAATTTATTTTTTCTCCCAGCTCAGGTTCATTCACTCTTTTATCAAGCCATTTTATATCTATTTTTAAAGCTGTCAGCAACTGTCCCAGCTCATCATGTATTTCTCTTGCTATATCTTTCCTTTCTTCTTCCCTTATAACCTGTAAAAGTTCAAGAAGTTCCTGTAATTTTTTATGGGAATTTTTTATCTCTTCTTCAGCCCTTTTACGTTCAATAATTTTACCCAGTGTCTGGGAAATGCCTTTTATTAAATTTCTTTCAGATTTAAGGAAAGGTCCTTCATAACAGAGTGGTTTTTCTTCCAGATAATAAATTTCTACTGTACCTTTATTTCGGCCGTAAATACTAATATTACTTATCTGTTTATAAGGAGTTTCACGGAAATTACGAGTTTTAAATTCCCTGTCTTCCAGCATAATTCTACTGCAGGTAATGTCAGGATACTGCCAGGAAGAAGGTATCACATTAACAATATCCTGTATTATTTGCTCAAGGTTACTCTCTTGTTCCATAATATTAAAAATATTATAAATACACATCAATTCTTTGTAACCTTCTTTGAGTTCGTGTTCTAGCAGGTTTAACTTTTTTTTAAGTTTTTTTTTATCAACAGCAATTCTTTCAAGAGAGGCAATTTTTTTATGGGCTTCCAGAAGATGTTTTTCATGATCTGAAACAGTTTTTTTAAGAGAGGCAATCTCTATACGTGCTTTCAGGAGTTCTTCTTCTAAAAGTTTTTTTGTATTTTCGGGGAATAAAATTTTTTGATGAGTTTTCATGAGATTCTCTGAACAATATTTTTATATTGTTCCATATGGTATATTTAGAAGTGATTTAATAAATCATCTTATTCTCAATGGCATATCTGATGAGGGTAGCATTATTTTTCATTCCCATTTTTTTCATAATACGTGAACGATAGGTATTGATAGTTTTTATACTTAATGAAAGTTCTGTAGCAATATCATTACCTGTCTTTCCTGAGGCAAGCATACACATTATCTGTAACTCACGATCAGAAAGAGTTTCATGTGGTGCTTTCGCCTGTGAATTTTTTATATTGTTAATCAGTAATTCTGAGATGTAAGGACTGATGTATTTCTTTCCCCGTGCCAGATTGCGTATGGCCTGTATTAGTTCATCCGGTAAATTTCCTTTTGTCAGATATCCTGAAGCACCTGCCCGTAAAGTTCTTAAAGCATATTGTTCTTCAGAATAAATACTTAATATCAGAACTGGTGTATTAATTTTTTTAGCTTTTAATTCTTTCAGAACCTCCAGGCCATTCATATAAGGCAATGAAATATCCAGTAAAATTACATCGTACTTATTCTCCAGGACTTTCTTTAATGTGTCCTTCCCGTTATCTGCCTCGTCTACTACAATAATATCAGAGGTTTCTTCTAATATCTGTCTTATACCTTTAAGAACAACAGGATGATCATCTGCGATGATTACTTTTATCATACTATCACCTTATTTTTCCCGGGATAATAATAAATTGCTATCAGAATTCCTCTAATAATACTTCCTTTTAAACTTTAGATGTCATTTAAGGTTTACCTGCACACTCCTTTAAAATTCCTTTAAATTTTTTTCAATAATAGAAATAGCATCCTGCAAGGAACATAACATAATCATTGCAGCAATAATGAAAGGCTTATATCCAGCTTCTTTATAGGTATCCAGACGATATTGTTCAAAAACCTTCTTTGTCACTTCTCCTTCTTTACAGTTTAAACCCTGAATATCTGCAGGTAAACAATGCATATAAAGAGCTTTTCCATCTTTTGTAAGAGACATTAAATTTTCATCACATACCCAGTCTTTGAAATTAGAATTTTGTTCTATACATTCTTTTTCCAGTTTCTCTAATCCTTTCTCCTGACCCCTGTTGATCAGTTCAGTTCTTTTTGTCATAATCTGGTAAGGAGCCCAGCTTTTTGGATAAACTACATCTGCATCTTTAAAGGCTTTCTTCATATTATCTGTAATCTGAAAGTTACCTCCTGATATGTTAGAAAATTTCTCTGCTTTATCCAGAATGTCCTGATGAGGTTTATAACCTTCGGGACAGCATAATACAACATCCATACCAAAACGACTCATCAAGGTTATTATACCCTGAGGAACAGATAGAGGTTTACCATACCTGGAAGAATAGGCCCAGCTCATAACAATTTTTTTGCCTTTAAGCTTTTCCAGATGCCCGAAATAATTCTTTATATGAAGAAGATCGGACATAGTCTGAGTAGGGTGATCCAGATCACATTGCAAATTAATAACAGCAGGTCTTTGACTGATTACCCCTTCTTTAAAACCTTCATCGAGTGATTCTGCTACTTCCTTCATAAATTTATTACCTTTTCCCATATACATATCATCTCTTATTCCTATTACCTGAGCCATGAAAGAGATCATATTCACTGTTTCTCTTATAGTCTCACCGTGATAAATCTGTAACTTTTGTTCATCCATTTCCTGATGAGACAGACCAAGGAAATTACAGGCAGAAGAAAAGGCTATACGGGTGCGAGTAGAGTTATCACGAAACCATGAAATTCCCAGTCCCCTACGAAAAACTTCTAATGTGTTGTTAGTTTCATAAAGATGTTTTAAAATTTCTGCTACCTTGAGGACACTCCATATATCTTCATACTCCTTTTCCCAGGTAAGAAGAAAATCCCTTTGAAATAAATCAAATTTCACCTGTTTTAATGCATTAAGAGCAGAAGATATGTTAAAATTATTATTCATTTTTATTCTCCTTTTTCTAATGTTTTTACATAAATACTAGGGAAAAGTGCATACCATGCAGCAGCTTTAAGAACATGTTCTACAGGCACATGCTCATCTGAGGAATGAGCGTACTGTTCATTACCGGGGCCAAATCCTATAGTAGGAATTTTATGCATTCCCATTGTAGCCACACCATTAGTAGAGAAAATCCATTTACTCGTAACAGGCAACTTATCAAATAATGTATTAAATGTATTAATCGACGATTTTAATAGAAGATGATCCTCTGGCAGTAACCATGTGGGGAAATAACGTTCAGTAGGATAAACCAGTCCTTTATAACCGGGAAGATTGTATGTGAGAACTTCAATTTTTGCTTCTACTCCGGCTTTTTCTGCAGCTTTTTCTATTTCTTTTATTGCTATTTCCTTTGTTTCTTCCTTCGTAAGACGTCTGTCTAGATGAATATAACATTCATCAGGAACAGCACAGAGAGATGGAGATTTACATGTTATATTTGTTACAACAACCGTTCCTTTACCCAGAAAGGGATCGACTGCTAAAGAATCATTTAATTTTTCTATTTCTCTTATAATTTTATTCATACTATATATAGCATTTTTTCCTCTTTCAGGCGCAGAAGCATGGCAGGCTTTTCCGGTTGTAGTAACACCTATTTCTATTCTGCCTCTATGACCTCTGTAAATATTAAGATCAGTAGGTTCTGTAATTACAACACATTCCGGTTTCAAACCTTTTTCGTTAATAATATACTGCCAGCAAAGTCCATCACAATCCTCTTCCTGAACAGTTCCTGTAATATAAAGAGTGAAATCTGAAAAGAGATTAAAATCCTTTATTAATTTGACTCCATATACAAGAGCTGCCATACCTGCTCTTTGATCTACAGAACCACGACCATAGATTTTCCCTTCATGTAACATGCCTTTATAGGGATCTACCTTCCATTGTGCCGGATTTCCTATCCCCACTGTATCTACATGACAATCCATAGCAATGATCCTTTTCCCATTCCCAATTCTTCCCAGTATATTTCCCATATCATCTATTTCTATATCATCAAATTCGACCTTTTCCATCTCCTGTTTTATTCTTTCTATTATACGTTTTTCATCACGACTTTCACCGGGGATAGCAACCATTTCTCGCAAGAAATTTATTATTTCATTTTCATATTTTTTAACTGCTTCTAATAAATGATGTTTCATTCTATTTATTTCACCCTTTCTTTATTTATTACTAAATACAGATCCATCCATGGTGGTGTCTATTTCTAAAGTCTGTCCCTGGCCGGGCTCTATCCTGTTAGGATGAAATCTGTTATTACAGAATATACAATTTTATATTTATTTATGTATAACTTTTGACGGCATATCTTTTGCTCCAGAGCCCGGCCGGAGACAGGTGTACACGCTTTACACTTTACGATCCTATTTTTAGCTTTTATCACAGAAAAATTTACAGGTGGAAATTTTTTGGATACTTTTTTAGCTGGAGCTATACTGGGATGGCTTTGAAAGTTTCAGTATACTTTACCTCGACCCCATAAGTTACGGGATCATATTAATATCTTTCATAACGATTCTTCTCTTTTTCTGACAGATAACTGACGACTTCTTACTTTATTCACAATTAGCTTTTTCATTAATTACAGAAGATTATAAAATTATATAACAAATGGTAAAAAATAATAACTTCATGGTAATTATATCAGTTAAAATAAAAAAAGACATCAGTAAATAATTGATTTTTTTATAGATATATTTATAATTGCTATGTCAGTAATTAGCCTACAAATTTTAATAACATTTCATCTCCCATGGGTTAATACCAACGGGCTATCAGGTGTATAATGTTTTAAATTTTTTGGATACTCTTTTATCTGGAGTGGTACCAAGTAGCTTCAAGGCTGTTTTCACTACTTTTGATGGCAAAATGGTATAACATGATGTTTTGCTTATCAACTTACGACTGGGTACATAAACCTTACTACCGCAACAGGTAAAAAAGTATCCAAAAAACATATACACCTGTCCCTGTCCGGGCTCTGTTTTTATCTAAACAGAGGTAGTTAGATGCCCGGTTTTTATATAACCTGGTAAGCTAAAGTAAACCATGGTTCCACTATTACAATACCTCTATCATTCAGATGTTTTCTGAAACAGATAAAGGTTTTTGTAAGATTTTCAGGGGTAAGGACATACCCTATGGAACTGAAAAGACACATAAGAACATCGTATTTTTTACCTGTATTAAAATCTTTCATATCACCGGCGAAATAATTACCTCCGGGATTTTTCGTTTTTGCTATATCTATAAATTCCCTGTTTATATCAAGACCGTCAATCTCATATTCTTTTAAATATCTCATATGTTCACCTGTACCGCAGGCTACATCCAGAATGGTTTTAGCCTGGAGATTATATTTTTGAATTTAAAGTTTAAATCTTTATTCTGATAGTTTTTTATGGTATGATACATATGGAGAATTTAGATATTGAGGAGGTTATAAGTATGCAAATCTCAAAGAATGATCAGGGTATTCTGGATAAAAGAAACAGGTTACTCAGTGAAATGCTTGCCAAGAAAGGCTTGTCTCAGAAATCTGCAGATAAGCTAAAAGAATTTACCCGGCAGGAATTACCTTCTCATGGGCAATTACAATCTGCTGAAAAGACCTCAGAGGATAAAGAAATAAGAGAACAAAAAGAATTCGGCGAGAAAGAAAAACTGGGAAAACAGATCCAGGAAGATATTACGGTAATAAAAGAGCAGATGCCTGAGTTAAAAACAGAAGATAAAACTTTGTTTACTTATGACGGGAAAGAGGAGGCAGCTAAAAAATCAATTGATGCGCAGAAAGGCATAAATGAAACTGATGGTGTTAAACTTTATGGGCCGAAAATGAGGGAAGAGGCAAATAAACTTTATGAATTAGCAGAAAATAAACATTCAGATAAATTTACTCAGGAAAATATCAAAAAAGTATCACAGGAAGAAGGCTTTGAAGGAGAAGAAATTAAGCCGGAAGACACACAGAAATTATCCTCAATGGCACAGAAGGATATTAAATCCCTTTTAAAGTCAGATAATTTATTAAATAAACCTTTAACAGAACAGAATATTGCCGGGAAAACTTCTGATATAATAAAGAAAATTATAAGAAATTATCTGGACGGAGATGGAGAGGGAAGTAATAAAGCCACTGGAAAAGAAACTGAGGTTGACGATATAAACAGAGATCCCGGGAAATTCCTTCAGGAACAAAAGGGACAGGGTAAATTAAATGAACAAAAAACTGAAAAAACGGGCAATAAAAATAAAAAGAAGAGATTGGATGTCAACGTTGATGTTTTCTTTAAACCGGACATTGAAGCCCCGGATGTGGCTTTTAAAGAAAAAGCTATCGGACAATTTACCGTGGATATTACCGGCAAAGACAGAAACAGGGTGGATAAAGATAAGATAAGAAGGGAATGCTTGAGAGTCAGGGAAACGGAAACAGGAGAAGTAATACAGATACCTGATGACGGTATTTTCAGAGCAGATAAGACAATGGAGATGCTCTATGTGGCTCCTGAAAAAAAACTTGAGAAAGATGATTTAATAACATTACATAAAAATCGTCCCGACGAGAAGCCCTTTGATGTTTATATGAAAGCAAAAGGGCAGAACGATAAACTGTCTGCTGGATTAAGATATCTTGAGAAGCATCCAGAAGCTCCGGATGCGGAAGAAGTTAAAGAAGAAATATCAGATTTAAACAAGCCTCCTGACGATTCGATCCGTCAGAGTGAAAATTAGGAATTATTCAGATTTTATTGTAACAGGATCATAGCTTTTTCGGAAGAGCCCGGACAGGGAAAGGTTCTTCATATGGATACCAACTTACCTGTTGCCGTACCAGGTTATATCTTCACAGAATTATTTACAGAAAGAAAAAATTTAAATAAAAAAACAGGGGCCTCAATTTAACGCCCCCATTTTTATACCATCCTTACTCAACCCGTAGAGTAACAGGTTTTAAGAGTGCACTCACTTCAGGATTATAGTAAAGATATACTCTGGATTTGTGAGTCTGAACCTTCAGAGGATACTTGCTCTTCAGCTGATAGCCAATGTTCCTTGCATCGCCGCCGGGAAGTTTAAGGACATAAATAACAAGCCTTCCGGGATGGTTTCAAACTTCATTATTTCCTGTGTTTCCACCATCTGCTGAAGATTATCTGTAATAACTTCAAAACCCGGAGGCACACCCATATCCAGAATAATGAGCTGTCTGTTCTCTTTTGTAAGATTTTTAACAGTAGTCTTGCAATTTACAGATGCTTCTCCTCATGAATCGGCAGAAGTATTCTCCTTTTGCGAGGAAATCGGCTTGCCTACAACACTTGCTGATATTGGTCTGGAAAATACTGATCGGAATCAATTGATGAAGGCTGCACAAAAAGCCTGTGATCCTGCAGAAGCCATTCATCATGAGGTGGGCATCATTACTCCCGAAAAAATCTTAAATGCTATGATCGCTGCAGATGCTATGGGTGAATTAAAAAAAAAGAATAAAAGGGGATTACTGTAATTCTTAAAAGCTCTTGCCTTTTCGTATTTTATAAAATATAATACTCTGAAATTATTAATAAATTCGGCAGGGTAATCTAAAAAATGCAGGAAATAATAAAAGATATATTTAATGAAAGTGCTGATTTAAAAAGACAGGCAGGAGAAAACCTTTCCAGTGTCATTGAGGAAATAGCAAAAATCATAATAAATTCTATCCGTAAGGGAGGTAAATTGGTACTTTTTGGAAACGGTGGAAGCGCGGCTGATGCACAGCATATACAGGGAGAACTGACACATCAGCTTGATATAAGTAACAGAAAAGCCATACCCAGTATTGCCCTTAATACCAACTCCTCTGTTCTTACTGCAATTGGAAATGACTGGGGATATGACAGGGTTTTTGAAAGACAGGTAGAAGCTTTTGTAACAGAGAAAGATGTAGTTATTGCCTTTACTACAAGCGGTAATTCTATAAATATAATAAAAGGTGTGGAACAGGCAAAAAAAGAAGGAGCTGTAACTATAGCCTTTACCGGTAAAGGTGGAGGCAAAATCAAAGATATAGCAGATATCTCTTTTATAGTTCCTTCCAATAACACCCAGAGAATTCAGGAAGTTCATATTACAGCAGGGCATATAATATGTAAATTAATCGAGGATGAACTATATGGAAACTAACAGAATAATGGAAATTCTTGATAATTTTAAAAATAAAAATATTCTTATCATTGGAGATATAATGTTAGATAAATACATATACGGAGATGTTGACAGGATATCTCCTGAAGCACCTGTTCAGGTAGTGAATGTAAAAAAAGAAAAATATGTCCTCGGAGGAGCTGCAAATGTAGCCAGTAATGTAGCATCCCTGGGTTGTAAAACCAGTATCTGTGGTGTCATAGGGAAAGATGAAGCAGGTAAAATACTTATCTCCTGTCTTGAAGAAAAGAAAATCAACAGAGATATGGTAGTAACTGATAAATTAAAGATTTCCACACAAAAAATAAGAATAGTAGGCCAGAGTCAGCAGCTCCTGAGGATTGACTATGAAAATACCATTTATATAAGCCCTGCTGTTGAAGAAGAGATTATAAAAAAACTGATGGAAAAGATATCTCTTTATGATGTTATAATAATATCTGACTATGCAAAAGGTACTATAACGAACTATATAACTGCTACTATAATTAAAAATAACAATAAAGTCATTGTAGATCCAAAACCAAAACACAAAGAATTTTATAAAGGTGCCTATCTGATAACTCCCAATCTAAAGGAAGCTTCCGCCATGAGCGGAATTGAAGGAGAAGATGAAAACAGTATATCCAGTATAGGACAGCATTTATTGGAGGAAATGAATTCACATATATTAATTACATGTGGTGCCCGGGGTATGTACCTATTTAAAAAAGACCGGGAGTTTTACAGGCTTCCCACAAAAGCTAAAGAGGTATATGATGTTACAGGTGCTGGAGACACTGTAATAGCCACTATAGCTTCATCTCTTTCTTCCGGTGCCACTCTGAGAGAAGCTTCATATATTGCCAATTATGCTGCAGGAATTGTAGTTGGAAAATCAGGAACTGCATCTACAGCAGTGGAAGAAATAAAAAATGAAATCAAATATGACAAAAGCCGTTTTTCTTGATAGAGACGGAACAATAAATCCTGATAAAAACTATCTTTACAGAATAGAAGACTGGGAATTTATACCAGGTTCTGTAGAGGGAATGAAACTCCTCTTTGATAAAGACTATAAACTCGTAATAGTGACAAACCAGGCCGGTATAGGGAAAGGATATTACAGAAAAGAGGATATGGAAAAACTTCATAATTATGTAATATCACTTCTCAAAGAAAAAAATATAGAAATTGCAGGTATTTATTTCTGTCCCCATGATCCTGCGGAAAATTGTAATTGCCGAAAGCCCGGAACGGCTATGACAGAACAGTCCATTAGAGAACTTAATATTAATATCTCAGAAAGCTACTGTGTGGGAGATAAAACCTGTGATATAAAAATGGGTAAAGATACTGGCTGTAAGACCATCCTTGTAAAGACAGGAAAAGGCGGACAGGATGGAGAATATAAGGTGGAACCTGATTTTATTGTAGAGGATTTACTTGAAGCGGCTAAATTGATAGTGAGAGGTGGAAAGAAGTGAAAAGTGAAAGGAAGTTCTCAGCAGGCAAAGTGAAAAGTGAAAAGAAGGGTATATATACTTTAAATGCTATTACATTATCGTTTCACCTCTCACCTCTCACCATTTATGATAGATTTCAATAAAATAAAAACTTACCCCATAAAAAGCAGAAAAAATAAAGTCTCTTTTAAGAACTTTATAAGACCTGATAATAATTTACCTCTTCTGGAAAATAATGAACTTAATGTACTGGCTAATAAAATCATAGAAGCCTTCAGAAATAAAAAACAGATTATTGTAATGATGGGAGGCCATATAATAAAGGTCGGATGTACACCACTGATTATAGATTTAATGAAAAAAGGTATAATAACACATATTGCCGTAAATGGAAGTGTTGCAATACATGATTTTGAAATTGCCTTTATTGGAGAAACATCAGAGGATGTAGCAGTAAATATTGAAGACGGAACCTTCGGTATGGCTGAGGAAACAGGAAGAATGATAAATGAAGCGGTAAGAAACAGTGCAATGGAAGATAAGGGGTTTGGCGAAGCCATAGGGAAACTTGTAAAGGATTTTGAATTCAGAGAAGAGAGTCTCTTTTACTGGGCTTATAAATTAAATATTCCTGTAACTGTTCATACCTCTATAGGGGCAGAGATAATATATCAACATCCTTCCTGTGATGGTGCTGCTATGGGTAAAGTCTCCTACCACGATTTCAAAATTTTTACAGACTCTATAAGTAAACTGGAAGGAGGAGTCATAATAAATGCAGGTTCTGCTGTAATAATGCCTGAAGTATTTCTTAAAGCCTTCACAATAGCCAGAAACCTTGGGTTTGATATAAAGAAATTTACTGCTGCCAATTTAGATATGATAAAACACTACAGACCAACGGTAAATGTTGTAGTAAGACCTACATCTCTGGGGGGAACGGGACTGGAGATAATAGATTATCATGAGAAAACCATACCGACTTTACATAAGTTGCTTACTCTCTATTAAATCTATTATTAAAATTAACTCAGTTATTCTTTTTAACTATTACACTTAACTTCTGTGTGAATAAAACCTGTAGTAAGGGGTGAGTGATGAATAATGAGAACTAAATAACATACTTCTCACCCCTTGAGTTTGACAGAATCGTGCCGAAAATGCCGAAATAGCATCAAAAAACCCTTGTATAATCAGGGGGTTATTTTTTTAGCCTCAAAAACCTGGTGAAAACTTTTTAAATTTA
>JAKJGF010000063.1 GCA_022704525.1 Bacillota bacterium
AAGTGGAAAAAGCTCATCCCGAGGTGTTTGATATATTCCTCCAGGTTTTTGACGAAGGGAGACTTACCGATCAGCGTGGCAGAACTATAAATTTCTGTAATACCATAATTATAATGACCTCCAATCTTGCTGTGGATTATGATGAAATTTTAAAGCACGTAGAAGAAGAAAAAGAGATGGCAGGGGAAGGATGGGCTATAGATGAAGATATGGTTGAAAGAGAAAAGATCTGTGATAAATTACAGGAATATTTTCGTCCTGAATTTTTAAATCGTATTGATGAAATTGTAGTGTTTAATCCATTACAAAAAGAGGTTTTGCGTGCTATTGCAGGTTTAAATATAGATTCTTTTCTGAAACGTCTCAGGGAAGAAAAAGCTATAGAGATGCAGGTAGAGGATGATGTGATAGAGCTTATTTTAAAATATGGTTATAATCCACGATATGGTGCACGTCCCCTCAAGCGTGCTGTCCAGAGATTTCTTATCAATAGCTTTGCCCAGAGAATGCTGGAAGTAGAGTTTAAACCAGGGGATAAGGTTTATGCTACGCTTCAGGGTGAGAAAGTTATTTTCAGAAAAGAAGGAGAAACTCCTATGGAGGATGAAAGAAATGATTTAGATGATGATGGTGGAGATGAAGATTTTCTGAACAGAACCTGTGGGCCTGAGAGGTAAAGATTATGAAAGTTTTTTTGCAAATTATTAATAGTCCGGAAGATGGTAAAGAATATCAATTGACTAAAAAAGAAAATTACTTGGGGCGTATGACTGGAAATGAAATAGTTCTTCTCTATGATAATCAGATTTCCAGAAGACATGCAAAGATTAAAATAGATAACCAGGAGATATGGGTTGAAGATATGGATAGCAGAAATGGTACATTTGTAAATAATGAGAGACTGGAAGAACCGTATTTACTCAGTCCGGAAGAGACATTCAGAGTGGGGAAAACATATCTTCAGGTAATAATTAACTAAACGGGAGGGTTGCTTAAATGATAAGTGCGACTATCGGTAGATATAAAATAGTAGAGGAACTGGGGCGAGGAGGGATGGGTATAGTTTATAAAGGAGATGATCCTGTTCTTGGCCGTGCTGTAGCAATAAAAATTCTCCCTCCTCATTTTGTAGAAAACCAGGAAAGCAGGGAGAGATTTGTAAGAGAAGCTCAGACAGGAGCAAAACTTAATCATCCAAGTATAAGGGGCATATATGATATAAGTGAACATGAAGGTATATTTTATATAGTACTTGAATTCGTTTCCGGTGCTCCTCTTGATGATTATATGAAAAAGAAAAAATCTTTACCTGTTGATGAGGCTTTAGAAATATTTATTCCTGTCTGTGAAGCCCTGGAATATGCCCATCAACATGGGATAATTCATAGAGATGTTAAACCGGCAAATGTAATATACAGTGATAAAAAAGAAGTGAAGGTTGCAGACTTCGGACTGGCCTGGATTGAGACAGAACAATCCCTTACCCAGCCAGGTGCTGTTATGGGAACATTTGGTTATTTTTCTCCCGAACAGGCCAGAGGAGAAAAGGTAGATAGAAGAACTGATATATATTCTCTTGGTGTAATGCTCTATGAGATGATGACAGGAAGATTGCCTTTTGAAGCAAAAAATCCTGCATCTCTGATTCAACAGCACCTGACTATGGCCCCACCTCAACCTTCCAGCGTTAATCCAGATATTCCATCCTTTATAGATGAAGCCATACTTAAAGCCTTAAGAAAGGATCCAAATACGAGATATCAGACTGTTCAGGAATTTTTAAATGATATTGCAGGAGATAGGCTTGTAAAAAAACAGGAGGAACAGAAAACAGCTTCTCCCACAGAAGCAGCCCTTCATAATATACTTGGAAATAATTATTACAAACAGGGAAAATTAGATCTGGCTATTCTTGAATGGGAAAAAGCAACACAACTTGATCCTTACAACGCTCTTACCCATAATAACCTGGGAACTGCTTATGATGGCGTGGGAAATCTGGATCTTGCCATAAGGGAATATAATTATGCTGTTGAATTAAATCCGAATAATTTTGTGGCTCATTATAATCTGGGTTCTGCCTATTACAGAAAAGGTGAGATAGATAACGCTGTTGAAGAATACAAAAAAACTACTATGCTTAATGCTAAATTTGCACCTGCTTATTATAATCTGGGAAATGGTTATTATAAGCAGACAAAAATGGAGCTGGCAGTTGAACAGTGGCAGAAAGCCCTTCAGCTTAACCCGGAGTTTGCAGAAGTTCTATATAATCTTGGAAATGCTTTTGCAAAAATGGGTAGAAAACAGGAAGCTATTGAACACTGGGAAAAGGCATTAGCTCTGGATCCGGAATTTGCAGTAGCCCATTATAATATGGGCACACTTCATATGGATAATAATAATATGGAACTGGCGACTGCAGCATGGGAAAAGGCTTTAAGTCTTAATCCCAATTTTGCAGAAGCCAGGTATAATATTGGTAATCTTTATTTTCAGCAGGGTCAGGTAGATAAAGCTGTTGAAGAATGGAATAAAGCTATTGAACTTAAAGAAGATTACTGGGAAGCTCATTATAATCTTGGAAATGTATATTATCAGAAAGAAGAACTTGAACTTGCTGTGGCAGAATGGCAGAAGACAGTTATGTTTAATGATAAATACTGGCAGGCTCATTATAATCTCGGGAATATCTACTTTTTTGAGCAATCCCAGGCAGAACCTGCTATTGTTTCCTGGCAGAAGGTGTCAACTCTAAATCCGAATTACTGGCAGGCTTTTTATAATCTTGGCGAGGCTTATTATTCACAGGATAAACTGGAACTTACTGTTATGGAATGGGAAAAAGTTATAAATCTTGAACCCAAACACTGGCAGGCACAACATAATCTCGGAAGTGTTTATTTCAAAATGGGTAAACTTGAAAAAGCCATAGCACAGTGGACAAAATCACTGGCTTTAATGATATTTAGCTTTTAGCTATTAGCTTTCAGCTTATGTTTAAAACTATCAGCAATCATCTTAAGTGAAAACTGAGGGCTGAAAGCTGATAGCTAATAATAATTTAACAAAAATTTAACATATAGTTATTTACTTTAGTGCTTTTTACTGGTAATGTATATTAGATAAATAATAGCTAAGGAGGCCTTAATAATATGTTTGGAGGATATATTTCTCAGGGTGTATTGCAGAGTAATCAACAAAAGACTGTCCAATCATCGCCGAATTTATTACGTAAGGTGGGTGATAGTAAAACCCCCGGAGATTCTGTTGTTTTTTCTGGTGTTGAGAGTGATGATATGATTTTCTGTATGAAAAAACCTGGTTTTCTAGAAGAAGCTAATAAGGAAATAAAAGAATCTTTAGAAACTCCAGTAGATACAGGTTTTATATTAAATACTCAAAAGACAGGTTCCATTAAAATAGAACATACTGAGGGATTAATAAGTGATGTTAGTAATCTATCAGTAAAGGTAGGGTTAGATTGTGATAAGAGTCATGGAATAACTACAGCCTTTTTATGTGGCAAAGAAGGAGAAATTCCTTCTGCTGAAGCTGCTATATTGACTGCTCAGACTATAATTGAACATGATTTAGCAGAGAAAGGCAAAGATAGATATACAACCCTCAAAGAGTGTCCCCAGAGCATAAAGATTATTTCAGTAACAGAAGGTTTTGATAACAGTATGGCTGATATTGTTGTTAAAAACGAGCCTATTTTTGTGGACAGCTAATAAGCTATCAGTGAGCTGATAGCTTATTAGCTAATTTATTTTATAAATTTTTCTAATTTATCTTTCAAGGAAGCTTGTTCCTGTGAAGGTTTTTCTTTTAGTTCCTCATATTTATTCTTTAGAATTTCCTTTAAGGAATCTGATTTTTCTTTATTTAAATATTCCTTAGCTTCTTCCTCTTTATCCATTTTAAGGCACAGTAAAAACATTTTTGCATACATATCTAAATTTAATTCACCAAAAGCTTTTCTTTGCGATTTTTTCTTGATTTTGTCTTTCA
The DNA here is from genome assembly GCA_022704525.1 of Bacillota bacterium. Classification (GTDB taxonomy): domain Bacteria; phylum Vulcanimicrobiota; class SpSt-956; order SpSt-956; family JAKJGF01; genus JAKJGF01. The sequence goes on from JAKJGF010000063.1 coordinate 4,015, forward strand.
TTTCCTCAAGAATTTTTATGGCATTTTTATAATGGTTATAAGACATTTTTAATTCTTTTGCATTATCTTCGTAAAGAATTCCAAGATTATAATTCCAGGTTTTCTCTTTATTTATATCCTTAATCTCTTTACAGACTTCTATTGCCTGCTTATAATATTCTTTGGCTTCTTCTACTTCTCCGAGTTTATAATAGGTATTGCCAAGATTTCCTAAAGTTGTGCCTGCCTGTCTTTTATCTTTTACTTCTTTACTTATATTTAGAGAATCAAGATAATAGTCTATAGCTTCTTCAAGATCACCGGATTCACTATATGCATTGGCAAGATTTCCAAGTCTATTTCCTTCACCTCGTTTATCTTTAATTTCTCTGCTTATATCAAGAGCCTGATTGTAGTATTCCATAGCTTCTTCCATCTCTTCTAATTTATAATAAGCATTACCGAGATTTCCGAGAGCAGTTCCTGCCTGTCTTATATCTTTTACTTCTTTACTTATATCGAGAGCAGCCAGATAATGTTCAATAGCTTCTTCTATATCACCAAATTCAATATAAATATTGCCCAGATTTCCACGTCTATTCCCTTCTCCACGGCGATCACCAGTTTTTTTACTTATTTCTAAAGCTTCTTTATAATATGACATGGCCTTATCCAGATCTCCCAGCCTGTAATAAGCATTTCCAAGATTCCCTGTAGCAGATCCTATCTGCCTGAGATCATTTATTTTTTTACAGTGTTCCAGTGCTTTATTGTAGTAATCTATAGCTTCTTCTATTTCTCCCAATCTGTAATATGAATTACCTATATTACCCAGAGCGACTCCTTTAAATTGTTCATTGTCGATTTTTTCTAAAAAAGACAGGGCATATTCTGATTGTTTTATTGATTCTTCATACATACCCATAATATTCTTTGTTGATGCCAGAGTCAAAGAACATTGAGCTATAAGTTCATCATCATTTATTTTATTTGCTAGTTCATATAGTAAAGTGGCAAATACGTGAGATTTATGAGGAATTTGTATTTTAAGCTTATTACTTAAAGCATTTATTTGCTTTATTGTTTCATTATCAGCCAGGGCAACTACGTCTTTAGATATTGTTTTTTCTATAACTTTATTCATAGATAGTTTTTTATCTATAACAAGATCAACCATTTTCATTAGAGCATCCAGGAGTTCCCCTTTTTCTATACTATCATCAACCTCCATTATATATTCCTCATCATCATTTTCAATTTTTTCATCTTTTGCTTCTTCTAAATCTTCTTCCTCAATTTCTTCCTCTTCCTCAATTTCTTCCTCTTCCTCAATTTCTTTCTCGTTTACTGTTTCTTCTTCCATTGCATCTGTATATTCTGTTTTAGAAATATTCTGTCGAATTTGAAGGTTATCCATAACTCTATTTAGATAGGATAGGGAACCAGCCAATTTTTGATTTCCCTGTTCAGCTGCATCTTTAATCTGGTTATCCAGTATAAAGAAAAATTTCTCATCAAATCTATCTCTGTGGTTTTGTATAGAAGTTATTAAAGCTCCGATACCTTTACATTTTTGAAGTTCCTGTATTAACTCAAGATATTCCTTTTCTTTTTTACTTGCCATATTTATTCTCCTTAAATTATTATTAGCCATCAGCTATCAGCTTTTATTCCTTAGCTAACCGGGTGACTGCTTATTGCTTTATAAAAATAGAAATTTCTATACTCTTAAATTATTTCAATCCAAATTAATTATTCGTGAAAACTTAATAACAATCCTGCTAGCTTTATAAATTATACAATCTTAGTTTTAGAAAAACCCTTGTCAAATTAGATTACTTGTGTTATATTATATTTGTATTAATAATTCTTTAACTCTATAAAAGAGTGGGAACCCCCACTCTTTCATAGTTTTATATATACCTGGATAGATTCGGTGGTTTTGTTATTCCTGGATTTTCAGGAATTGTGTGGAGGGGATTTTGCCTTTTGAAGGGGTCTGAGATTTGTAATAAACTGGAAGAGCAGTTATACCCCATTCTTGAAACTATGGGTTATGAACTTGTATATATTAATTTTTTAAAAGAGAACCGAAATTGGATTTTACGTATAAGTATAGATAAAATAGGTGGAGTAACCCTGAAGGATTGTGAGCTTGTTAGTCATGCTATAGATAGTAAAGTTGAGGAAATGGATTTAATTAAAAGGTCTTATTTATTAGAGGTCTGTTCACCTGGCCTTGATAGACCTTTAATAAAAGATATAGATTTTATGAGATTTCAGGGTAAAAAGATTAAGCTCAAAACTAAAGAACCGATTGAAAATAGAAAAAATTTTACTGGTTTAATAAGAGAATTCAAAGAAGGAATGTTAAAATTAGAATTAACTGATGGAGAAGGGATTTTTGTAATACCCGGAGATAAAATACAGAAGGCTAACCTGGTGATAGAAATTTGATTATATTTTTTTGATTACAGAGAGGAGGATCCCTGGTTTTATTAATCTAATAACCAGGAGGAAAAGGTTGAGCAACGAATTAATTAAGGCACTGGAGCAAATAGAAAAAGAAAAAGGTATTTCTAAACTAGTCCTTTTAGAAGCAATTAAAGATGCATTAACTTCAGCATTGAAGAGAAACTTTGGCAATACACAGAATTTCAATATAAATATTGATCATAGTACCGGACGTTTAAGTGTTCTGGCTAAAAAGAAAGTGGTAGATAAAGTAATAGATTTTCAGAGTGAGGTACTTTATAAGGATGCTTTGAAAAATTATCCTGATTGTAAGAAAGGTGATATGGTAGACGTTGAAATTACACCTTCCAATGTAGGAAGGATAGCTGCTCAGACTGCGAAACAGGTTATTGTCCAGAGGATAAGAGAAGCTGAAAGAGATTTATTATTTCATGAATTTCTGGACAGGAAAGGTGATATAGTAACCGGTGTTATACAAAAAATAGAACAGAATAAGATTTACGTTGATCTTGCAAAAATTGAAGCTGTACTGCCTCAGTCAGAACAGGTTGTTACAGAAAGATATCGACCGGGTGAAAGAATAAAAGCTTATATTATGGATGTTAAACTTACCAATAAAGGCCCTCAGGTAATCCTTTCGCGTTCCTATTCAGGATTTTTAAATCGCTTATTTGAATTAGAAGTGCCTGAAATATATGAAAAAATAGTTGAAATAAAAAGTACTGCAAGAGAACCTGGTTATCGTTCTAAGATAGCAGTTCATTCCGTCAATAAAGATGTTGATGCCGTTGGTTCCTGTGTGGGTTCAAGAGGTGCCAGGGTTCTTTCAGTAGTCCAGGAATTAAGAGGGGAAAAAATAGATATAGTTTTATGGGATAGTGATCCCATGGTTTTTATTGCAAATGCTCTTAATCCTGCGAAAGTCCTTTCAGTAGAACTTAATTCTGAAGATAATTCCGCTCTTGTAGTTGTTCCTGATAATCAACTTTCCCTTGCTATTGGTAAAGAAGGGCAGAATGCGCGATTAGGCGCCAAACTTACCGGATGGAAAATAGATATTAAAAATAAAAGTAATTATGATGAAGATAAATTAAAAAATAAAATTATAGATGAATTGATTACAAATCTTGTAGAAAGTTTTAAGCCTGTAACTGTTATGGCTGTTGAAGTTAAGGAGACAGAAAAGACCTTTCTTTTTACAATACCTTTTGAGGATTATATTACTGCAATCCAAAAGAAAAATGAGATTTCTATAAGTGAAAATTATTCTGACTGGTCTATTAAGGTTCAACCACCGCTGAAAACCGGTGACTTTCCTATGGATAAAGTAGCCGAATTTCTTATGAATATTTTTACTCCTATTTCTATTATATCTTTAGAGCTAGATAATAAAGAAAAAAGGCTATTAGTCGGGATATCTTCTGAAAACAGGGATGAAGCTTTAAAAAAGCAGGAAATGTATGAATATTTATCCGAATTGGGAGAGTGGAAAATCTTAATAGAATCTGTATTAGAGAAAGAGGAAAAGCAAATTTCTGAGGAGGATATTATAAAAAATTTGATTGATTTTATTTCTCCTATTCCTATAATATCTCTGGAAATAGAAGAAGGGAAACAGGATATTGTGATTTTTGTATCTGAAGAAGACTTGACAAGTGCCTGTGAAAAAATAAAGAAAGCTCAATTTCCATCTTTTATGCGTAACTGGCATATAAATATTGAGTCTTTTAAGGTTTAATTTATACAAGTGGAAAGCTGGAGGGAATATTGTGGCAGAGAAAACAAGAGTATACCAATTAGCAAAAGACCTTAATATTACAAGTAAAGAATTAATTGCAATTCTACAGGAATTAAATATTGAAGTTAAAAGCCATATGAGTTCTCTGGATTTTGGTGTTTCAGATCTTGTTTTGGATTATTTAACAGGGGAAGATAAAGAAAATATTCAGAGAGAAAAGGTTATTGTGCCTCATAATGAAGATGAGTTAGATGTTGCTTTAAAGAAAGATAAGAAATCTAAAAGTGATGTGGAAATTGTTAGTGATGTTTTAGAAGAAGAGGAAGATTATCAGGGTAAAAGAAAAGTTAAAGAGGATAAAAAGAAAAAGAAAAAGAAATGGGAAGGTGAATTATTTGATCCTTTACTGGTTGTAGATAAACCAAAACTCCTTAAAAGGAGGAAGAAACAGGATAAAAGTGATGCATTAATAACAGATGACATGCCGATTCTTCTGAAAAAGATACAGGTAATAGAACCTATATCAGTTAAAGAGCTTGCAGAGAGAATGGGAGTTCCTGTTAACGAATTGATTAAACAGTTTATTAAAATGAAATTAATGGTAAGTTTAAACCAGCTGGTAAGTGCAGAGAATGCAAAGAAAGCCGGTGAATACTTTGGTATTGATGTTGAACTGGTTGATGCTTATTCAGATGAAATTTTTTCTGAGTTAAGTGATGAACCATCACTTTTATTACCACGTCCTCCTGTTGTTACTGTTATGGGGCATGTAGATCATGGTAAGACATCTTTACTGGATGTCATCAGGCAGACCAATGTTTCTGCAACAGAAGCCGGAGGTATTACACAATCTATAGGTGCTTATCAGGTGAAAGTAAATGATAAGTTTATAACCTTTATTGACACACCGGGTCATGAAGCATTTACTCAGATGAGAGCCAGAGGAGCCAATATTACTGATATTGTTATTCTGGTAGTAGCGGCAGATGACGGTGTTATGCCGCAGACTCTGGAGGCTATCAGTCATGCAAGAGCTGCCAAATCTTCATCTAATATACCAATTATTGTTGCCATAAATAAGATAGATAAGCCTCAGGCTAATCCGGATCGGGTTAAACAACAGTTATCTGAAGTGGGTCTACAACCTGAAGAGTGGGGTGGAGATACTATTACTGTTTTAGTTTCAGCAAGGACTAAAGAAGGCATATCTAATTTGCTGGATATGATATTACTTCAGTCTGAAATGTTAGAATTAAAGGCCAATCCAGATAGAAAAGCCCGTGGTGTAATTATAGAGGCAAAATTAGACAAGCAACGGGGCCCCCTGGCTACTGTCCTGGTTCAGAATGGAACCCTCAGAGAAGGGGATGCTGTTATAGCCAATCTTGTTTATGGTAAGATCAGGGCTATGATTGATTACCAGGGAGAAAGGTTAAAAGAAGCTTTACCTGCTACACCGGTAGAAATCATTGGTCTTTCTGATGTTCCTCATGCAGGGGATGAGTTGTTTGTCTGTGATAGTGATAGAAAAGCAAAACAGATAGGCACAGTAAGATCTGAGAAATTCAGAGAAGAAAAATTAAAAACAGTGCATCGTATAACTCTTAATGACCTTTTTAAACAGCTTAAAGAAGGCCAGATAAAAGAACTTAATGTAATAATTAAAGGAGATACTCAGGGTTCAGTTGAAGCTATGACACAGGCACTTAATAAGCTGAGTACTGATGAAGTGAAAGTAAATGTTATACATGGAGGCGTAGGCACAGTTAATGAAAGTGATATTATGTTAGCTTCTGCTTCCAATGCTATAATCATAGGATTTAATATAAGAGCTGATACTAACATACTTAAACTGGCTGATAATGAAAAGTTAGACATCAGGTTTTATAGAATAATATATCAGGCTATTGATGATATAAAATCTGCCATGGCAGGACTTCTTGAACCTGAATATAAAGAGGTGAGTCTTGGTAAAGCAGAAATAAGAGCTACTTTTAATGTTTCCAGAGTGGGTGTTATTGGAGGAGCCTATGTTTTTGAAGGAAAAATCACCAGAAGTGCTGATGTGAGAGTTTTAAGAGATAATGTAATAATATATGAGGGAAAAATTTCATCTCTTAAACGTTTTAAAGATGATGTAAGAGAAGTTTTTTCAGGGTATGAATGTGGTATAGGTATAGAAAAATTTAATGGTTTATGTCCTAAAGATATAATTGAAGCTTATGAATTACAACCAATAATGAGAGAAATCTGAGGATTTTCAATGAGAAGTTTCAATAGGACTGATAGACTCAACAAACTTATAAAAGAAGAGTTAAGTCTCATAATTCAGCGTCTGAAGGACCCCAGAATTGGATTTCTGACTATTCTGGACGTAGAAGTAACAAAAGATATCAGTCTGGCCAGAATTTATGTTACTGTCTATGGAGATTCCTCTACAAGAACTAAAACAATGGAAGCTCTTGAAAATGCTACTGGATTTATTAGAGGGGAATTAGCTAATCAAATACGTATTAGAGCAATTCCTGAGTTGAGATTTATATATGATGAATCTGAAGAAGTAAGAGAGCGTATTGAAACAATTCTTAAGAGTGTCAAATCGTGAGACGTGAGACGTGAAAATTAATTCGACTAATAAGTAGCTATTTAGTAGAAGGTGAATTAAGTGTCTCAGAGCTTTTATTCCAGAGAAAATTTCAATCTGGGATCAAAACATTTTATTATTGAACCATTGAGACAGCGTTTTTTAGAACAGAGACTGAGAACTGTTTTTGAAAGTTTTGGTTTTAGAGAAATTACTACCCCTACTATAGAACTTGGTAATAGCTATTCAAATTGTGATTTTGGTAATACGGGAAGTATATATCATTTTACTGATAAATCCGGACATGTTATGTTTTTGCGCCCCGATCTTACTACATCTATTGCCAAGCTTGTAGCCACTCACTTTCGTTTTCTTGAAAAACCTATTCGTCTCTATTATATTGCAAATTCCTTTCTTTCTGATAAGGATTATATGGAGAGAGAGTTTTATCATGCGGGTGCAGAGATAATAGGGTCCAATACCAGGGAAGCAGATGTGGAAATGATGATTATGGCTATAGAAGCTCTGCAAAAAATAGGTATTACTGAATTTAAAATGGATATAGGACATGTTGCCTTCTGGGAATATATTTTTAGAGAAGCAGAGTTTAAAGTTGATAAAATCATAACTTTATATAATTTACTTCGTAATAAAAATTTTACTTCCTTTATTAAAGAAGCGACTTTACTCTCTATACCGGATGATTTGAGAGAAGTTATAAATAATGCTCCTTTTTTGCGAGGTAAATTTGATTTATTAAATTCTCTGGGAAAAATTTCAAAATATAAAGAAATGAATATTTTGCTTGATTCTATTACAGATACCTGCACAGTTCTGGATGAATACGGAGTGGGAGACTATTTTACCCTCGATTTTTCTCTGGTAGGAGATCTGGGATATTATTCAGGATATATATTTGAGTTTTATACGAAAGATATGGGTAGTCCTGTAGGCAGTGGCGGTAGATATGATTGTTTACTGGGACACTTTGGATATGAATGTCCTGCTACCGGTTTTTCTATAAATATAGGAAAGATTATTAAAGCACTCGAAAAGAAACAGTCTCTTACTATGGCAGGGGAAATACCAGATTTTTTTATAACAAAAACACATTATTCTCCTAAAATACTATTTAAGGTTGCCAGGGAATTAAGAAGAAAAGGATTTCTGGTTGAAATGGAGATAACTGAAAAAACTTTAGATGAATCTCTTAATTACGCCAGGAAGAGAGATATAAAAAGTGTTATAATTCTTGGAACCAATGAAAAGAATGAAATACAGATTCTATTAAAGAATATGGAAACAGATGATGATACAATAATTGATTTTGACGAGTTTTTACTTTAGAGGAGATAATTCTATGAAACCCCTTTCTATTGCTCTACCTACAGGAAAACTACTTTCTCCTTCTATAGAATTTTTGAATGCTATTGGAATAAACTGTGATTCATTGATTATTGATGATCGTCGCAGGATATATTTTGATAATAAACATAAATATAAGTTAATCTTATTAGATCCATTTGATATACCGGTTTATATTGAACATGGTGCTGCAGATCTTGGTATAGTGACTAAAGATGTTTTATTGGAGAGAAATAGAACTGTTCTGGAGTTACTTGAATTAGATTATGGTCGGGGAAAGCTTGTTCTTGCACGTTCAGAAAATAATAATTTTAGCACCCTGGGAGATATATATTGTTATTCCGCAGTAGCTACTAACTATCCGAATATTGCTTTCAGGTATTTTTCAAAACGTGGAATACCTATTGAGATAATTAAAGTATCTCCCCCGGTTGAAGTAGCTCTTGAAAGTGGGCTTGCAGATTTAATGCTTACCTGCTTTTTAGAGAATTTACCTGATAAAGAAATAATAGAAATAGATGAAATCGCTATTATACCCTGTCTTATAATAGCCAATAGAGTGAGTTTTAAGAACTTTTTCAACCAGATTTATTATTTAATTCAACGTATGAAAGAATTAATTGCAAATCGTGGAGCTTTAAATTTAAACCCGGATATTTAATATAGGAATTATAAAGTAATTTATACCAGCGGTTTTGACTAACTATGAAAAAATTTTCCTCCAGAAAAGAGGAATCTTTTTCCCCATTAGACAACTTATCAAGGTGGAGGAAGAAAGTTATGAATTCAGAGGAAATAATTTATTTAAAACTTTCCAGTCTGAGAAGACGTTGGAAATTATTTGAGTCTTTACGTTTGTCTCTGGAGGGTTTTTTTCTCGGAGTTATTATTTCAATGTCCCTCCTGGTTACAGGTAAATTTTTCTATATTTATATTGCTTATGAGCTTTTATTTGTGGTGCCTTTAGTTACTTTATTTATTTTTTTCTTTATAGGAATTACCAGAAGAATGCTTTTGAGAGATATGGCATTTTTACTTGACTTTAGAGCAGGTTTTGAAGAGAGAATAGGTACAGCCCTGGAAATGATTGAAGGTAAAGTTTCTTCTCCTATGATTACAGCTCTTATAGAAGATGCATCGGGGTTTGTCAGTAAAATCGACCCTTCTGAAATAATAACCTTTCAATTTCCAATTAAAATAGTTATAGTAATGACTTCTATTTTATTATTACTTACAGGTATATTTTTTATACCTTATAATTTTAAAGAAGAGTCTTCCAGAGAATTTAAAGCTTTACTCGGTAAAGAGGGTAAAGAATTAGAAGATTACAGTGAAGAAATAAAGAAATTTAATTATAGAGGGGATATTAAGCTATCAAAAGAAATAGAAAAGGATTTCAAGGAACTTTCCAGGAAACTTCAAAAAGGAGATTTAAATAAAAAAGAAGCTCTTTTAGAGCTTGCAAGTCTGGAACAGAAATTGAAAGATAAAGAAAAAACTTTGAAAAATAGTAATTTGAATATTAAAGAAGCTATTTCAGGAAAATTGAGTAAAAGCCTGGAAGATATATCAAAGGAACTTTCAAAAAAAACTAAAAATGACTCTCTTTCTGATAAAGAAAAGTCTGAAGTAGCAAAGAAACTGGATGAACTTTTAAAAAATATGTCAGAGGGTAACTCCCTTAAAAAAGATATGGAAGAACTTTCGAGAGCATTGAAATCCGGAAATTCTCAGGAAATACATCAGGCCATGGAAAAATTATCTGAGAGTATAAAGAAGAATGAGAGCCAGCTTATGGAGGAAAGCCTTTCAAAACTTAAAGAATGTGAAAAAGAAATATCAGGTTTTCAGTGAAAGAGCAGTAATTCTTCCAGTCTGGAAGGAGAATTTAGTGAATTTAGATTTGAAGATAAATTTCCTCTTAATCCAACAGATGTGCCGGTAAAAGAATGTCAGGGTAAAAATGGGAAGTCCAGAGATTTTGGTGTGGGAAGTACAAATGAAGAACAGAAAGGTAGTCAAATTGAGGCAAAACCTGTTTATGAGAGACAGGGAGATAATAAATCTGATAAAACAGAGATATTTGTAAATGTTTATACAGAAGAAAGAGTTGCCACAAATCAGAGTGATACCATGGTGAGCGGTAAAAGAGGTGAAGGGAAAACTTTCTTAAGTGAGCCAGTTAAAGGTGCTCCAATAGAAGGGGAAGGTACCTATAAACCTTATGAAGAAATCTATCAGCAATATAAAGAAAATTCTGAGAAAACTCTTAATAAAGAAAAAATTCCTAAAGGTTATAAAGCTATAGTAAGGCAATATTTTGAAGAGATAGAACCTGGTAAATTAAATAATAATGGTGAAGAAGTCAATGAACCATAATATTGAAGACAGGGTTTTAGATTTTAAAGAATCCATACAAACTTTATCTGAAGAAATAAATAAATTAATAGTGGGCAATTCAGAGATAGTTCAGGGGGTTATACTCTGTTTACTGGCCCGGGGACATGCTCTTCTGGAGGGTGTGCCGGGGCTTGGCAAGACTTTACTTGTTAAAACACTGAGTCAGTCACTGGATGTTTCTTTTTCTCGTATACAATTTACACCTGATCTTATGCCTGCTGATATAATTGGAACAAATATGGTAGTTGAAGAACCGGGAGGAAGAAGATATTTTGAATTTCATAAGGGACCAATTTTTGCTAATATAATACTGGCAGATGAGATTAACAGGGCTACTCCAAAGACACAATCTGCTTTACTTGAGGCTATGCAGGAGAAAACTGTGACTTATACTGGAATAAAACATTCACTTCCAGAACCATTTTTAGTTCTGGCAACACAGAATCCTATAGAGATGGAGGGAACTTATCCTCTACCTGAGGCACAACTGGATCGTTTTCTTTTTAAATTACTGGTTAAATACCCCACTCTGGATGAGTTATTGGAAATAATGAGAAGAACTACCGGTAAAGAAGTTGACCCTCCGAATAAAATACTGGAGAGTAGTGATATACTGAATATGAGAAAACTGGTTAGAGATGTTCCTATATCTTCAAAGGTTGAAAATTATGTTGCCCGTTTAATTCTTGCCACTCATCCAGAAAGTCCTTTTGCCTGTGAAAAAATAAATAAGTATGTCCTTTATGGCTCAAGTCCAAGAGGTGCTCAGGCCATAATTCTTGCTTCAAAAATTAGAGCTCTTTTAGAGAACAGGTATAATGTAAGTTTTTCTGATGTGAAGTCTGTGGCTCATCCGGCATTGCGTCACAGGATAATATTGAATTTTGAGGGACAGGCTGAAGGTATAAAAACAGATACCTTAATTGATGAAATACTTTTAAAGGTTTTAGAAAGTGAGTAGATTCGTAAAACGTGAAAGGTGAAACGATTATTACGTGTCTCACGTCTCACGTTTATATGAAACATAAATTTAATGAGAAAAGTAGTTGTATTTATTCTATTATTCTTTTTAATTCTGTTATCTCTGCCTCTATCCCACTCTATAGCTCAGAATACACAGGTTGAACTTCTACTAAATCCCAATATTACTATGGAATTATATCCGGGCTTTGAAGAATATTATAAAACTTATAACTGGTTCTGTGTGACTCTTATGGTTACAAACAGTGGGCCTTATTTTAAGGGTGAACTGGTTGTAAAGAATTTTAATTATAATAATGAGTATACTACATCTATGAGGAAATATATCGAATTACCTACAAATACTCTCAAAAAATTTCAAATTTATTTATCCCCTGATTTTACACATTCCTGGCGAGCTGATTTTTCTGTTGAACTGGTAGATATGTCAGGGAAACTCTTCTTTTCTACAAAGAAGAGTGTTAAGCTCATAGATAAAAGTCAGACCCTGGTATTGGTTCTTTCGAAAGATAAAGGCGGATTAAATTATCTGACCGGTCCCCAGACAAATCTATGGCCTAATAGTAATCTTTTGATTTTATATCCGGACATAACATGTTTACCAGATAGATGGATAGGTTATGATGGAGTAGATATTATAATAATAAATAATTTTTCCCTGCTGGATTCCCTTGATTCTGTTCAACAAAAAGCACTGGAGGAATGGTTAAATATGGGTGGTAAATTATTAATTTCTTCCAGTGGAAATCCAATAGAATTTTCTAATACCTTTTTAGACAAAGTACTGCCATTGGAGTTTAAATCCAATATTATTTTGCCGAAATTAAATTCTTTTAAAAAATATAGTGGTCATTCTATAAATATAGATTTGCCCGGAATTTCTGTGGTTCAATCCTCTATTAAACCGGAAGTATATGCAAAAATTTTGCTTCAGGAGGATAATATCCCCCTTATAACGACTTCTTATGCAGGAAATGGGAAAATTACATATCTTGCTTTTGATATATCAAAAGAGCCTTTTAAGAACTGGGATAATAAAATGAAATTCTGGGCTAAAATTCTGAGGGATCTTTATTTTGATTCTATTCTGCCTGTTAAATTAACTGCCGAGGAAGGAAATCATATTTTATATGATATTCCTTCGTTAAAACCTCCTTCTTTCAGTTTTCTGGGGATTTATTTATTCATTTATATAATATGTATAGGTCCTATGAATTATTTTATTCTTAAAAGATTTGATAAAAGAGAATTTACCATAATTACTATTCCTGTTATGATATTTTTCTTTAGTATGGGAACTTATTTAATAGGTTATACTTCAAAAGGTGGTTCTATTATACAGAGAGAGATTTCCATAGTAAAACTAAATGAGGCATCTTCTTTTGCTAATATAGATACATTTATAAGTTTATTTTCTCCCAATAAAAGTAATTATAAGATAGATTTTCAAAAAAGTAATATCTGGCCCGAAAATATAACTCCTACTTCCTATGATTATCCTCTTTATACAATCCTTAAAGAAGGAGAAAAGAATTCTATTGAAAATATTAATTTGAATATGTGGTCTATAGGGACTTTTAGAGCATTTTCTGGTAGATCTTTGGCAGATGGATTTTATGTAAATAATCTTGAAATTAATATAGATAATAAAACTGGAGATATAATAGATTTAAAGGGAACAATTATTAATAAAACCGGAAAAAATTTAGAAGACTTATGTTTAATCTATAATTCATCTCAGATAGCTTATATAGGAAAAATTAAGAAGGAAATAAATAATTTTCAGGTTAATTTTAATTCCAGAGTATTAAATGGCATAGAGTTAACAAACTATTGGTCTGATAAATGCAATTTAAAAGAAGATAAAATTCAGGATAAATTAAAAAAGAATCTTTCAGGTAAAGTTATGGAAAGTTTATTTGCAAAGCAATCTCATGGTCTGATACTTTTAGGATGGAATGAAGAACCTTTGGAAGATATAAATATTAACCGGGTAGCTAAAAAAGAGGTACTCAATTTATTTCTGATTAATATTTTAATAAAGGATCATGTAAAATGATAGAGATAAAGAATTTAACAAAGATGTATAATGGCTTTAGAGCAGTTAATGATATGTCTTTATCTTTACAACCTGGAGATGCTTTTGGTTTTATAGGTCCCAATGGTGCAGGAAAGACAACTACTATAAAGATACTTGCTACTCTACTTGAACCTACAGAGGGAGATGCTTTTATCTGTGGCTATTCAGTAAGGAATAATTCAAGAAAAATCAGAGAAGTAATGGGTTATATGCCGGATTTTTTTGGTATATATGATCAGGTTAAAACCTGGGAATATCTGAATTTTTTTGCATCTGCTTATAAGGTACCAGGACACAGGAGAAAAGCTGTTATAACCGATGTTTTAGAACTTACAGATCTTTATAATAAGAGGAATGACTATGTGGATAATTTGTCACGAGGAATGAAACAAAGACTCTGTCTTGCAAGAGTTTTAATTCATGACCCACAGGTGCTTCTCTTGGATGAACCTGCATCAGGACTCGACCCCAGAGCCAGAATAGAAATGAGAGCTTTACTTAAAGAACTCAGAACTATGGGTAAAACTGTTTTTGTATCCTCTCATATACTTACAGAACTTTCAGATTTTGTAAATAAGATTGGTATTATAGAAGCAGGTCAATTGCTTGCTTTTGGCGAAGTTGATATGATATTAAAACAACTTACTGTTACCAGGATATTTAAAATAAATATTTTAAATGCTTATGACAGGGCAAAAGAATTGCTTGAGAAGGTTTCTCATATCAATCGTGTTGAAGTGAAAGAGAATATAATTCAATTTGAATTCAGAGGAACAGATGAAGAACTTGCTGAACTTATAAAAACTCTTGTCATAGAAGGTATAAAAGTTGTAGGTCTTCAGGAACAGAAGGCCGATCTCGAAAGTGTATTTATGAAAATCACCCAGGGAGTTGTGTCGTGAAAAGATATGAAAACCCTATTTTTACTACAGTAATATGTCGTTCTTTGAGAAGTAGAAGGGTATTTATGGAGACCTTTTATCTTCTGGTTCTTAACCCTTCTTTTACATATCTGTTTTTTCTTTTTAATGTTTTTGCCTTCAGTGGTTTGATTAACATAGCAATCACTGGCAGGTCTGATTTGACTGATTTATTGCCTCCTATGTCAGCTTTTTATTCTGTAATTATATTGGTTTCATTATTTTTATTCATACTTTTTTCCTGTGATCTTCCACGTAAAAAATATGACAGGTGGTTTAAACAATTATTTTATGCAGATACAGAATTATTATATTTTTTATTATCCTTTTTTGTGGACGGTAAATAAATTGTATTTATCATGAAAAATATGCTGAAAAGATTAATTCTACTAATAGCAAAATATATCTGGGAAAATCCTATTTTTACAACTGAATTAAGCCGCAGGCTTAGAAATAATAAAATTTTTATCATACAGATTATTTATCTGTCTATACTATCTGTTATCTTTTATGCTATCTGGGTTGATCATACTTCTTATAATTATTATGATCCCTCTCGAGTAAGTTATATTATGTTCAAAGTAGCTTTATTTGTACTCTCCATTTTGATGGCATTAATTTGTCCTGCCTTTACCTGCAGTGATATTTCCTCTGAAATTGAAAAGAAAACCTTTGATTTACTTATAACATCCCTTCTTGATCCGGCTGAAATAGTAGCAGGAAAATTAAACTCTACAGTTGTATTTTTAGCTTTACTCTTATTTTCTTCCATACCTATAACTTCTTCCATATTTTTGTTTGGAGGAATATCCTATGTAGATTTATTAATGGGTTATTTGTTTATTTTGTTTATAACTGTAATGCTTTGTATGATTGGTCTTTTTATTTCAGCCCGAACCAGAAATACCAACATATCTATAGGATTGACCTATAGTTGTACCTTTGTAATGTTTATATTTACAATGATTCTTTTAGAAGAAACTTCTTCTTTCTCTTTTTTTACAGATTCTATAGATTTTTATATAGTCAAAATACCTTTCAGTCTTGTATTTTTTCTTGAGTTTCTCTATGTTTTTTTATTACTTTTTCTTTCAACTGCTTCTTTGATAGAGAGACCTTTACAGGGAAAAAGTCTTGCAAGGATAAGGAAGTTATTCAGTTTATTTTATATAATGAATGTTTTTCTTTTGATTCTGTTGTTTTGTGCTCATAGTAATCTGTCGGCAAATGTCTGGACTCTGGTCGGATTTTTTCATATGTTTCTATTTTTCTTATTAATTTTATTTCCTTTTTTTATATGGAATCCAGATTTATCATGTGTTTATAAGAAGTACCATAGAATAGAAGCTATATTCTGGACAAATAATCGCTTTTCTTCTTTTTTTATACCTTTTTTAGCTATACCAGGATTAATAATAGCAAATGTTGTATTCCTATATTTTTATAGTGGAAGTAATCTGTCTCAGATGATAAGTGCTTCAGGAGTAGTACTTATTTTTATTTATGCTATGGCTGTTCTGGGTAAATGGATATCAACTTTTATGGAAAAAGAAGAACATTTTATGTTTACTATTCTGGGTTTATCCTGGGGTTCTTTTATTATATCCGGTATTGTAAGAAGGATAAATTATACTCTCAGAACATCCTTACTGGAGGATTTACTAGATCCATTTGTGGCCATTGAAAATATATGGAAGGGTTCAGGTCTTAACCCTTTGTATTTGGTATTGTTTTATTGTGGACTTGCTTTATTATGTCATATTTTAATATATAAAAAGTGGCCCTTCTGGAAGAAATGAATTAAGCGTTAATTTCTCTAAACCCTAAAAATTATTTTTTACCATTTAAGTTCATTTTCTAATAGTTCTATACATTTTTTGATGTCTAAATCCCTCAGGTTATCACTATTATCATAGGAACAGTTTTGTATGACTTCCTGGGGATAGGCTAAAAAAGTTTCCTGTGAAATTTTATCTGCTTTTTCAAAAGCTCTTTGTGCTTGTGTTTCTTTCCCGAGTTTTATATATATAGCACCTAACTTTTCATAGACTTCTTCATAGTTTTCTTCTATTTCAATAAACTTTTCATAAAAATGACATGCTTTTTCCAACTCACCTCTGGCTTCATATATAATACCCAGAGTATAATAAGCCTGTGTCATAGATGGGTCAAGATTAAGAGCATATTCGCAACATAAGAGGGCTTTATTTAAATCTCCCTGTTCTGCAAAGGCCATACTGAGTGTATTATGAGCCGGAGCAAAATCAGGCTCACAGGTTATTGATTTTTCGAGCATTTCTATGGCACAAGCTATTTCTCCAAGCTCTATATAAGTTAAACCTATATTAAAATATAGCATGTAATTCTCAGGATTTTTATTTATTATATGGTCATATTCTTTATGTAATGTATCTAAATCTTTCTGTATCCGATAAAGTTTACCCAGACTTAACATAGCCTGGAAATCATCAGGTTCCATAATAAGTGTTGTTCTGAGGTATTCTATAGCCAGATAAGTATTCCCCATTGCTCTATATGCTTCTGCTATATTATAGTATATACATGAATTATTTGGAGCAAATTTAAGAGCCTTTTTATATTCTTCTATAGAAAGTTCATATTTCCCCTCATGATAATATGCCAGTCCCAGGTTATTATGAGCAAACTCCGGTGTAGTATAGGAAGGATTGGAAAGAGCCTTTTTATATTCCTCAATTGCAAGGTTTATATTTCCCTGATTATAATAAGCAAGACCCAGGTTATTATGAATATATGCAACTTCTGGTTCAAGTTTAATAACTTCTTTATATTCTTCTATTGCATATGTTAGTTTTCCCTGTTTTTCATAGGTTAGCCCCAGACATATATGAGGATGGGGATCTTTTTTATCTATAGTTATAGCTTTTTTAAATTCCAGAATAGCCTCTTCAAGTTTGTTTTGATGTATATATATTTTACCAAGCTGTATATGAACTGTTGAAAAGCCTATATGATTTGGTATTAATTCCAGTATTTTTTTATTTTTTCCTATGGCTATTTTATATTTTTTTATTGCAAGGTCAAGTTCTCCTTTTCTATGATAAGAGAAACCAATAAAAAAATTACAGAGACCTGCCATAAAATGATATAACCCTATTAAGACTTTAATAATTTTTATGAACAGTTTCACTTGTTACTCCTGGAAGTTCAGATAACTGAGTTTTTTATTTTATCATAATAGTTTTATATGGTCAATAAAAAGAGGAATTTTTCTCTAAAATTTAACAATTTTTAAATAATTTAAATATAATTGAGTTTGCTATTTACTTTTTTTGATATGTAGTGATATAAGGAATGTGTATAGTTCAAGTTTTATTAAAAATCAAAATATAGTTAACCGCATAATAATTTGTGATTTTAACTATCTTGATAAAAAACGAATAAATTTTATTGAGATAAAATGTTGCAGAAAATTATGCTTTCAACTATAACTTTAGGAGGTATTTAAATGTATATCGGCGGTTATGGTTCACAGGCTATGCAACTTAGTGTGATGCATCAGTTACATGGAGGTCATTCTTCTGTAGGTAGTCATTATCAGCAGCAGATGCAGATTCGGCAGTTGCAACAGCAGGTTCAGCAGCTTCAGATGCAGATGCAGATGATGCAGATGATGATGATGATGAGAGGGATGGCAGGCGGATGTTGTGGTATGGGTTCGCCTTATATGATGAATCCAATGATGAATATGGGTGGAGGCATTCCCGGTATGAACCAGTTAGTATATGGAGGCGGAATGATGCCCGTAATGATGCCCGGAATGATGCCCGGAATGATGCCCGGAATGTATCCGAGTTATGCACCAGGGATGGAACCTATGTATGGTGGAGGACAGTATCCTCAGTCTGATCAATTAATTCAGGGTATGTCAAATCTCGGTGGAGGTATTGGTTCAGTTGTGGGTGGTATGAGTGGTGCTATGACTGGAGCTGCTCTTGGAACATGTATTTTCCCTGGCGTGGGAACAGTTATTGGAGGCATACTGGGTGGTATTGCCGG
>JAKJGF010000293.1 GCA_022704525.1 Bacillota bacterium
CAGGGTGTTTGTGAAAGATATTCGAGCCATAGCTTAAAAATTAATGGGCTAAACAGAAAAATTAAATTAATGGCTAATTCTCAGCAGGAAGAATATTTAGGATGTGCTTTTTATAACTGCAGTTCTGATTTTGTTGAATCCCTCTGTGATATGAAGGTTCGGGATGAGTTTGCCCTGTATCATTTAGAGGACTGTTTTGATGATAGCCTTCTCACAACTGATACGCCTTTCGTTTTTGATCATGATTTCCATCCCGCCGGTTATACCGGTGTCTGGTTGACCGGTGGCACCGGTTATGTGGCCCTTCATGTAACTCCAAATAAAATTGGACAGACCCATAATTTTGTTCAGTTCTGTGCTTATATTCATCCAAGTATGTGGGTTTTTGAAAGGGAGTCTCTTATACATGTAATGTGGCCTGTTTTAAAATTATTTCAACCTGAAAAGGCCGAGATACATTATCGTATTTCTTCGAGTGATATAACTGAAAATAAGGATTTACAGGAGAAGTTTATAAAAAAGAGATTGATTGGTCTTGGTTATACTCATAGAGATATGACTTGTTTTTATGATAAGTATTTTGGTAGAGTCTTTTATCATTTGAATATTGAAAAGAAGAAGACATCAGTTGATTAATGGCTATCTCTAAATAAATCCAGAAATCGATCTTCATATTCTTTAAATAAATTCCATCTATCGAGATCTTCTTTTAATTTATGAGCAATAGTTTTATCCTTCTGTGCTTTTGTGAATAGTTCTTCTATCCCCTCTATAATATCATATGGCACAGGAGCATTTTCAGTCTGAGGGAATTCTTCATTTTCGTCTATAGATTCAATCTGTTCATCTGTATGATCTCCCAGAGTCATTTTTTTAAGCTGTTCCTCGATAATTTCAAATGTTTTATCAGCTTTACTTATGGCTATATGAAGATCCATAAAGTCCAGATTAAAGCCTATAAGTTTTTGCCATATTTTTACAATAGCCATAGAAGCTTTAGGATTTGGAAAATTTATAGAATAAATGGGTATTGTAGCTAAAAAACATGCTCCTTCTATGTTTTTCTCATATGCAAAACCAAGTATTGAACCATTTAGTCCTGAAATTTGACCCTGATTTAATATATTTAATTCTTTTTCCCGGACTAACCAGTCTCTCAATTTTTTACTATTGGAAACCACGTAAATTTCAGGATCTTCTTTGTAATGCATATGGCGGACAAAGGCAGCACCTGTATAAATTCTGCTTACATTTACTTTTTCTGTTATCTCCAGTAAATTCTGTACTACCTTTAATGCTGCATTACCTGTAAATTGTTCTTCCGCCTCACAAACAATAAGATCATATTCTTTTGAATAAAATAAAAATACTCTGGATTTTTTGGGAAAATAGGAAATACCCTGTGATACTATTACTGTATTTGGCGGAGTTGAGGCATGGGGTTCTATTTCTGCAAATAATTTCATATTTAATTTTCTTCTTATATAATCAACTGCCTGTGTGGCAACTGCACCCATACCAGGCCAGCCAGCCAGTATAATAGGAGAGTTAGTCTCAATATGGCTGTGATATTTGATTTCTGTCATGTTAGAACTCCCTTAATTTAAATGTATAAGAATTTTTTATTAGCTTCAGTAAACATAACCCTTTTATGTTTAAAGCTATCAGCATTCAGCTATCAGCAATCGCTGATAGCTGAATGCTGAAATAATTCATACCTTTATTTTAAGAGGATTTTATAGAGGTGTCAACTATTTTATATAATTCTCTTAATTTCTTTACCCTTCTGTATGTTATAATCTTCAGATATAAATTTTAAGAATTTTTTTACAGAGATAGAAAGAAATCTGGCTTTTCCCAATCTTTCATAAAGAAGATTTGCTATTATTCTGTCTTCTCCTGCCATATTAGATTGCAGTTCTTTTATCATAATCTGACATTCTTCTATAGTTTTTAATATTTCTTTAATATGTCTTTCTTTAATATGTCTTGTTCTGTGTTCTATGAGTTTTCCCGGATTATACTCAGCTTCAAGGTATTTTCTCCTTTTAGATATTTCTGATTCTTAATCATATGTTTAATTTTCAATATAGATTACTGGTTTTGTTGTTTCTTGAATCTTTATTGTAGGTGTAGGAGTTTGAGGAACAGGCGTGGGAACAGGTGTGGGAGGAGGTAATATGGGATTTTTAATGGTAACTCTTGTGCCTATATTAACATATTCATAGAGTTCTTCAACGCTGGGTATGGTCATTCTTATACATCCATGTGATACATTAAGACCTATAGTATCAGGATAATTTGTTCCGTGAATACCTACCTGGGAAGAATTCAGTTCTAGCCAGCGGGTACCTAAAGGATTATCCGGGCCTGGCTCGGTTAATTCTGCTTCTTTTGCCCAGGGCGAATCAGGTGGTATCCATGTAGGATCTTTTATTTTATTAGTTATTATAAATTCACCTGTAGGAGTAGGGTATTCAGGACTTCCACATGCAATCCAGTAGTGTTTTATTACGTTACCATCATATATTAGGGAAAGGCTGAACTCGGCAAGATCAATTACAATTGAATAGGAAAGGGCTTCTACAGTAGCGGGTCCTACTATTCCATCAGAAGCAAATCCTTTGTCTTTCTGAAATTTCATTACAGAATCAAGGGTTTTTTGATCAAATATGCCTGTTATATTTTTGTCTTCAAGGTAACCGTGATAGGTCAGTCTTTTTTGAAGATCTTTTACATCTTCACCTATGGCACCAAAAATTTGAATTCTTCTACCAAAATCTTCTGTACTATCAATAGTAAAAGACCATTTCAGTGAATGTTTGAAACCTACTTTGTCTTCTACTTCCACTAATATATTATGAGTTCCTTCAGCTAATCTTTCCGGCTTACAGGTTATAATAGTTGATTTCAACTCGGCAGGCACTGGTTTTCCATTTATTTTCATAGAAAACCTACTTATTTCGCCATTTTCTATTACAGTAGCTGATATAAGAGGATCGACTTCCTTTACTATGTTATCGGGTGGAGGAAAAGGAGAAGAGAGTTTAGGAGGTATAAGATCTAAAAATACTGTTAAATTATATTCTGCTTCATTCCCTGCTTTATCTGTAGATATGAGTTTAAAATTATTTTGTCCTTCATTTAATATATAGTTCAGTACAAATTCTCCTTTTGAATCTACCTTTGTCTCTAAAAGTTTATTGTTTCTTATTATTTTGAGTATTGCACCTATCTCTGTCTTTCCTGTCATAGTAAGTGATTTATTATCTGTGTAAAAGTCTTTTTTGGAAGGACTATTTATATATATATAAGGTAAGGCTGTATCTATTGAGAATTGCCAGCTTTTTTTTATTGGCCAGATTGATAGAAAGTGGTGATAAAAGATATTCACTTCATGGTTACCTTCTGAAAGATTTCCCGGTGTAAAGTAAACCTCTTTGTTTGTGAAAAGAATGTTTTTAGTAACATCTTTTCCATTTAGTTCGACTTTTTTTATATAAGATGGGGAAGAAGAATATTTAAAAGATATTTTAGGGTCAGAAATTTGCATTATTTCCCAGGGTTCAGGTTTGAAATCATTGGGGGTTGAAATGAATATAAAAATCTGTAAAACACTATAGGATAGTAATAATAAAAAAAACATTATAATAATTGATTTTATTATGGCAGGGTTTTTTTTTATTATTCTTCTTTCAATTCTATATAATTTTGTCCAATTCATCATAATAATTAACTATTACTTATCAGCTATTAGCTATCAGTTAATTTTTTAATCTTTTCTCTGAAGATTATCATTAAGTTTTATAAAAAAGCTGACTGCTGACTGCTGATAGCTGACTACTTATTTAATATTTCTCCATTATTTCCCTGAGAGCCTGCTTATATTTTCCATTTTTTGGTTCCAATTCAAGAGCGTATTCAAATGCTTCTATGGCTTCCTCATATTCCTCTATACTTTCTAAAGCCATACCCATATAATAATAACAATCAGATTGGGATGGATTGAGTTTTATAGATTTTTCATATTCTTTTATAGCTTCTTCTATATATTCCATACAATGATATGCATTACCAAGAGCAAAATAATAATCTCCTATTCCTGGATTTAATTTTATGGCTTTTTCGAAATATTCTATAGCCTCTTCATAACTACCGGAGTTGTGACAGGCTATACCTGTGCTAAAATTCCATAAATGATCATTTGGCCTTAATTCAAGAGCTTTTATATAAAATTTTAGAGAAGTATCGAATTTATCCAGAAAGAAATAAGCACTACCAAGATTGTAATTATAGTAAGGATTTTGTGGCTCTTTCTCAACGGTTTTTGTCAGTGATTTTATAGCCTCTTCATATTTTCCTCTTTGAAGGTAAGCACTGCCCAGGTTATAAAGAAATCCTGTATTTTCAGGTTCAATTTCTACAGCTCTTTCGTAGTTTATAAGAGCTTTGTCTTTTAATTTTAACCCATCCATGGCTATGCCCAGATTTGTACGATAAATTGCATTTTGAGGTTCTTTTTCAAGAGCTTTTTCCATTGCTACCTTTGCGTCCTGGTAATTACCTTCATAAAGTTTTTTAATTCCTTCTTCAAAGAAGGCCCTCCCCTCAGACATTTTATTTCCTCCTTAAAAGATATATAAACTATATATTCTGTGAACTTATTTTATCTCTTTTTATTTTTTTTGTCAATTTGATGTTTTCCTTTAAAAATAAAAAAATATTTTTAAGATTTTTTACTTTTTATTACTCTTTACTTTTTCTATTTTGTCGTGATAATAAGGTAGAGAATTTCTATATAACTTCACTAAAGAAAGGATGAGTAAAAAATGGGATTAGCAATTGGGAACAAACAAAATAATGTTACAGTAATTAATAATTATTATGGTGGGGCGCCACCAATGGGGCAGATGGGACCTATGGGACCTATGGGACCGATGCAGATGATGATGCAGATGATGAAGATGATGATGCAGATGATGCAGATGATGATGGGTGGTCAGTCCTGTCCATGTATGCCCGGTCAATTTCCCGGCATGATGCCCGGCATGATGCCCGGCATGGGTGGAATGCCCGGCATGATGCCCGGCATGGGTGGAATGCCTCCTATGCCTCCCGGAATGGCAGGAATGCTTGGCGGAATGCTTGGCGGAATGCTTGGCGGAATGATGGCCGGAGCTATGGG
>JAKJGF010000064.1 GCA_022704525.1 Bacillota bacterium
GAAGAGGAAGTAATAGAGTGGGGTACACAGATAGCTCATATTCTGATTTATTTATCTCATATAAAACCCAATCCTGTCCTTATTAGAGACATTAAGCCTGCTAATATAATGCTTACACCTGAAGGGATGGTTAAGTTGATTGATTTTACTATTGCCAGGGAACTGGATATGTCTAAAACAGGTGATACTGTAAGAATCGGTTCCATCGGTTACGCACCTCCGGAACAATACAAAGGTAAATCTGACATCAAATCAGATATATATGCTCTGGGAGCAACTTTATATCAATTGTTGACAAAACATGATCCTTCTACTACTCCTTTTCAGTTTGAACCGATCCGTCATAAGGATCCGGCTATTTCTAAAGATATGGAAACAATTTTAAAAAAAGCTCTTGAACTTGACCCTTCCAGGAGATATCAAAGACCTGAGGAGCTGTTTAATGATTTACAGGCTCTGAAAAAAGGTCAGGTTATTTCCGTTAACTACGCAAATATAATATCTTCCATGGAACCGGAAGGACTTGCCTACTCTCCTTCCAGTAAACAGTCCTGTGGAATTTCCTATAAATTAATTATTTTTCTCATAGTGGGCTTGATTTTATCTGGTATTATATATTTCTGTTATTTAAAGTAGTGAAAAGTGAACTTTTCGCTTTTTACTTTTATAAAACTACAAACGTACTGTATCTTCCTGCAGAAACAAGCACAACAGACTGCTCATCTCCGGCTTCTTCTATGGCCTTGTAATAATCATTTATTCCTTTAATAATATGATTATTGATTTTCTTTATTATTTCACCACCTCTAAAGCCTTTCTTATATGCTTTACTTCCATGTTCAACCTCTGCTACCAGGACTCCATATTCTTCTGCTATACCATATTTCTTACGGAGTTCAGGAGTTAATTCTTTTACAATAATACCTTTCCATTTTTTTATCTCTTCTTTATTATTTTTATCTTTACTGTATTCTTTATCCGATGTCATACTTAAACCTTCATCTTCAGGACGGCTATCTATAGTAACAGATAGAGTTACAGGTTTTTTATTTCTTACTATATCAATCTGGACTTTCTCACCAGGATTTTTACGGGATATTTCTCTCTGAAGTTCTGTTACTTTGTTAATCTCTTTGTTACCTATCCGTAAAATTACATCTCCCACCTGAAGACCTCCTTTATCAGCAGGGCCTCCATAAGCTATATTACTTATCAACACACCTTTATCGATACCAAAATTTTTAGCTAATTCCGGTGTCATATCCTGAATACCTATTCCAAGCCAGCCATGGATTACTTTACCATTTTTTATTAGCTGATCCATTATATATCTGGCCTGATTAATGGGGATTGAGAAACCAAGCCCTACAGAACCACCATTGGGACTTATAATAGCTGTATTAATACCTACAACCTCACCATAGAGATTTACAAGGGGACCTCCACTATTTCCGGGATTAATAGATGCATCAGTTTGAATAAGATCTGAAAAATCTCCATAGTTAGTTTGTCCTTCAGCTGGTAAAGCTCTTCCCACAGCACTTATGATGCCTGATGTCACAGATGAAGTGAAACCATAGGGATTACCCATAGCTAAAACCCATGAACCAACCTTTAATTCATCAGAGTTACCTGTAATAGCATAGGGCAGTTCTTTTTTTGTTTCAAGTTTAAGTAATCCTATATCACCGGATTTATCATAGCCAATGATCTTAACATTATCATATTTTGTACCATCCTGGAGAGTGATATTTATTTTGTCTGCATCAGATATAACGTGGGCATTGGTAATAATATAGCCATCTGGACTTACTATTACACCTGAACCGAGGTTGGTAATTTTCTGTTCTCCCTGTGGTCCAAAGGGCTGGTAAAATTTAAAAAACTCTTCGAAAGGTGTACCTTTGAAAAAATCTTCATTCATAGGTACATTATATTGTCTTTTTATAACCTTTTCCGTATTTATATTTACTACAGCAGGGGAAACTTTTTTTGATACCTCCTGAAAACTTGCTTCTAAGCTCAAAATACCCGGAGGTGGTTGAAGAGGTCTATTTTCATTCGCTCTGAGTTGTCCATAAATAAGCCCACCGTAGAATACGACTCCAAGAAGGATTGCCAGGGATAGAATTAATACTAATTTTTTGTTGTATTTCATAATAATGTTACCTCCTTAAATAAATATGTATAGTATATTTCATAACTTATTAGAATTTAAATAATTCGTGATGCGTAATGCATAATGTGTAATGGGTTAATCTCACGCATCACGCTTTACGCATTACGAGGTTCTTAATTATGGATTGTTATGAAACTAACTATAATTTATACTTTTTCAGTTATAATTTTACACATAAAATATTAAAGTACTATTAAGAGAAGATTAATATTTTTTAATTTACCAAGTACTGCAACAGATAAAAAAGTATCCCAAAAACATATACACCTGTCTCTGTCCAGGCTCTGGAGCAAAAGATATGCCGTCAAAGGAGAAAGTTATAACTTAAATAAATACAAAACTGTATATTCTGTAATAACAGATTTCATTGTAACAGGATCATAAATTTTACGTAAGAGTCCGGACAGAGACAGACTTGTGAGATGGATACTAACTTGCCTGTTGCGGTACTAAGAGGGAGAATTTGCAATAATAATAAAAATCCGGTATAATGGATAATTGAAATTGCAAATTCATAACTTCTGGGTTATAAAAAACTCATTATATGGCTGTAAAGTTTTTGTTTGCTAAAGGCAAATATGCATAAAGCCAGAGGTGATTCTTAATAAGTTTACTTTTTGACCAGCGAGTTAGGGAAAAAGGATTCAATTATTTTATGAAAAAAGTGAAAGAAAGATTTCGAATAGTTTCTTATAATTTACATGGGATTCAGACAAATGACGGATGGAGATTCGGGAAAATAGCCTCTGAACTTGCCAGACTTAATGTTCATATATGTGGATTTCAGGAAGTAATAAATGGAAATGGCATAGAGGATACCAGTTATCAGGTGGCATACCATATGAACAATATTACCGGTCTGTCTTATAGCACTCACTGGTTATATTGTCATAATTTTAATGGAGTATATCCGGAAGGACTTTCCATTCTGTCTTCTTATCCTATAATAAATCCCTTAAGAATAGATTTGAATGAGGATTTGTCCTCCAGGTTAAAACCCCTTCTTACACGATATGCTCTCTCATGTGAAATAAACGTGGGTGAAGGTAAAGTTATTTTTACTACTTTACATTTAGATCATCATAAAGAGCGTATTTTGCGGACCTCTCAGGCAGAAAAACTTGTTATGGAAATCGAAAATACTTATAATATGGAAGATTATCTCTGTTCAATTATAACAGGTGATTTTAATGATCTTGATAACTCACCATGTCTTAAGTATTTTAAAGAAAAAGGTTATAAAGATACTTACAGAGCTGTTAATAAAAAGGGTGGAAATACATTTCATTCAGAACGTCCTACAGTAAGAATAGATTATATACTTGTAAAAGGAGAAGTTTTAATAGAAAAAAGTGAACTGGTCTTATATGATAGTTCCCTGAGTGATCATGTAGGTATTCTCACAACTATAGGAATACAGGAAAAAGAAGTAAAGGTCAGTAAAGAAAAGACGGCAAAAAAAGAAAAACCCCTTAAGGCCGAAGATGTCGGCAAAACTGAGGATGTCGGTAAAACTGAGGAGAAGGAAAGACTGAAGAAGTGAAGAGTGAAGAGAAGTGAAAAGTGAAACGAAGTCTCTCCAAAGCAGACAAAGTGAAAAGATTACGTAAGTTACTATATATTCATGATAATTTACATGTCCCGTCTCTCGTCTCCCGTCTCCCGTCTTACCTCTCACTTCCCCTATCCATAGCCTTTAACGCATCATCTCTATTAATCTTTGCCTCAATGTAATCAGGATTAATTTCCAGTACTTTATCAAAACATTCTATAGCTTCTCTGTATTTTTTCTGTAAAGTTAAAACAAATCCTTTGTAATTAAGGGCTTCTATATGTTCCGAGTCAATCTCTAAAACCTTATTAAAACAATCTATGGCTTTTTCATATTTTTTCTGAAGAGTTAAAGCAAAACCTTTATAATGCCAGGCATAGACATTTTCTGAATCAATAGCCACTGCTTTATCAAAACATTTTATGGCTTCATCATATTTCTTTAACAGTGTTAAGGCAACACCTCTGTAATTCCAGGTATCAATACTTGAGGGGTCAATAGTGAGGACTTTATCATAGCATTTTATAGCTTCTTCATTTTTTCCCTGTCCCGCCAGAGCTAACCCTTTGTTATCCCAGACAATTATATTATTAGGATCAAGAGCAAGGCTCTTATCATAATATTTAATGGCTTCTTCATATTTATCCTGTTTATATAAGGCATTTCCTTTGTTAGATAGAGCAGAGGTATATAATGGATCAATCTCCAGAGTTTTATCATAACATTTAATAGCTTCTTCATAGTTGTCTAATTCAAGGAAAGCCAGTCCTCTTGCATACCAGACATATTTATCCAGAGGATCGAGTTTTAAAATTTTATCATAGCATTCAATGGCTTCTTTATGTCTGCCTGTACGAGTTAAACAATTTCCTTTGTAATTCAGCAATATTTTATCTTCAGAGTTAATTTTCATTGCTTTATCAAAAGATTTTATTGCTTCTTCATATCTGCCTTCACTGTAAGCCTCTTCCCCTTTTTTTATTAATTCTTCTTTTTCCCTGTTGGCACAGGATAAATTAAAGTATAAAACCAGTAAAAACAGAATGGATAATTTTACTTTCATAATCGTAACTTCCCCCGGGTTAAAGAAAAGTGATTTTATTTATTTTATCTGTTATATCAGTGAGTTTTATTATCACTATTCATTCTAAATTCTTCAGATTAAGAGAGCTTATTTATGAAATATATCTTTCTGTAAATAATTCTGTGAAGATATAACCTGGTACGGCAACAGGTAAGTTAGTATCCATATGAAGAGACTGTTCCTGTCCGGTCTCTTACGTAAAATCTATGATCCTGTTACAATAAAATCTGTTATTACAGAATATACACTAGGGACAGGTGTACACCCATTACGCTTTAGGATTCTATTTTTCAGTTTTTATCACAGAAAAATTTGCAGGTGGAAATATATTATTATATTGAGGTTTGTTTGTCAAGAAAGCCGTTTACTTTCTATCCTTATTAGATAGAAAAATAAAACTATCTGGGCAGTTGTGCAGGAAAGCTAACAAAAGAGCAGAATAATTTTAGATAAGAATATAAATTGAGCAGATGATTGATATAAAATGAATTTTAATAATTCTATTATAAAAATTAAAGATTTCTATAAAACTTATAAAATGGGAGATACAGAAGTCCAGGCCTGTGCAGGGATAGATCTGGATATTCCTGAAGGAGAGTTTGCAATAATTATGGGCCCTTCAGGAAGCGGAAAATCTACTCTTATGAATATAATAGGATGTCTTGACAGACCCACCAGTGGAACTTACAGGTTGGACGGCGTGGAAGTTTCCACACTGGATGATGATGAACTGGCCAGGATAAGGAATCAGAAGATAGGTTTTGTTTTTCAGAAATTTCATCTTCTTGCCGGTTCAAGTGCCAGAGAAAATGTTGAACTTCCTATGATCTATGCAGGTGTAAGCTCAAAAGAAAGAACCTCTTTTGCTGTAAAATCTCTTGACAGGGTTGGTCTTTTAGAGCGTATGAATCATAATCCCAATGAACTTTCCGGCGGTCAGATGCAGAGGGTTGCCATAGCACGTTCTCTTGTGAATAAACCTTCTATACTTCTGGCTGATGAACCTACGGGTAATCTGGACAGTAAATCAGGCGCCGAAATTATGGCATTGTTTCAGGAACTCCACAGGCAGGGGAGAACCATAGTTCTTATTACTCATAATCCTGAGATGGCTAAATACGGTACCAGGGTTATTAAGCTTTATGATGGAAAAATTATTTCAGATGAGGTAGTAAAGGAAAGCGAAAGAGTTATTCTTGCTTCAAAAAACAATGATCATGCCATTACAGAAAGAGTAAATATAAGAGGGAGGATGAATATACTTCAGAGCTTTAAAGTGGCCTGGAAGTCCCTGAAAGCCAATAAAATGCGTTCTTTACTTACTATGCTGGGTATTATAATAGGTGTGGCAGCAGTAATAGTTATGACTTCCATCGGCGAAGGGACTCGCTACCATGTGATGCAACAGATTTATTCCCTTGGCACAAATCTTATTTTTGTTCGTCCTGCTCCAAGGGAGAATGTGGTAAGAGGTTCTGTAGAGTCTGAATTAAGAAGACTCACTATGAAGGATGTTGAACTTATAGAAGAAAAAAGTACTCTTATAGCGGGTATTGCGCCTCAGATATCCCGTGCTGTAACTGTAAGGTATCTGGCAAATAATTTGAACTGTAATCTTATCGGTACAACACCGGACTTTTTTCAGGTAAGGAATTTTCCTGTTGAAATCGGCAGAGCTTTTGGAGAAGACGAACATATAAGTCGAGCTTCCGTATGTGTTCTTGGATCTTATGTGGCAGAACAATTGTTTGGTAAAGATGCAGATCCTGTAGGTAAGACTGTAAAAATAAGTGCAGGCACCACGCCTCACCAGAAGAATGCGGCAGGAGTCAGACTTACTGTTATAGGTGTTCTGAAATCGAAAGGGCAGACCTTTGGGGAAGATAATGACAGACAGATTATAGTACCCCTTAATACTGTAAAGTACAGGCTTTTTAACCCGAGATTTATAGGTGTTATTTTTCTGGAAGCATCCAGTACAGATAGTATACAAAATGCTATTGATGAAGTACAGAGTATTATTATGCCACTTCATGGCTATAATACCAGATACATAGAAATTCAGAGTCAGGAAGAGATACTTTCTCGTGTGGGAGCAGCTATGGGAGCTTTCACCTTTATGCTGGGCGGAATAGCCTTTGTATCTCTCCTTGTAGGCGGTATTGGCATTATGAATATAATGCTCGTTTCCGTGACTGAACGTACAAGAGAAATAGGATTGCGTAAGGCTCTGGGAGCCCGTAAAAGTGATATTTTATTTCAATTTTTAGTAGAAGCTCTTGTCCTGGGTATAACAGGTGGGATTATTGGCATAATAATAGGCCTTGGATTATCAAGAGTTTATACTGTTCTCGCTGCTTTCAGTTCACTTCAGATGTTGAGTAAAACCTTTATTTCTGTCCATGCCATATTGCTTGCATTTTCTTTTTCTGCTATGGTAGGGATTTTCTTCGGCCTTTACCCTGCCAGAAGAGCTGCTTCCCTTGACCCTATAGAAGCCTTGAGATATGAGTAGTGAAAAGTGAAAGGAGGTAAGAACTTCTTTTTACGTTTTACCTTTCACGTTTCACTTTATTTGAAGCTTTACGTAAAAGATCCAGGAATTTCTGGTCAACTTTATAGCCTAAATTCTCTAACTTTTCTACATCTTCCCATGCTTTATCATATTCTCCTTTAAGGAAATACGCCAGAGATCTGTTCTGGTATGCCTGACTGTAGGAGGGATTAATTTTTATGGCACTGATATAATCGGAAAGGGCCAGGTCGTATTCACCTTTTTTATGGTTCTCTCTGATTTTACCTGTAAAAAAGGATTTTTAAGATTATCTTCGAATATATTAAAAAATAATAAAATTGTCAAGATAAGAAATATTTGAGTGGATTTATTTTGGAAATACTTATGTTCAGAAAAAAGGTATATATCCTTCTATTAGTAGTTATTTTAACTCTTCCATCCTCTATTTCTTTAAGCCGGGATATTCAACAATTAACTCTTTCTGACTGTATTTCTATGGCAATGGAAACAAATGTTTCTATAATTAAAGCCAGAGATAATATAAGAGTTGCTGAGGCAGGCAAAAGACAGTCTCTTTCTACTTTTTACCCCAGTATACAGTTCAGTTCCCAGTACAGCCGAACCAATGCAAATACCACTTTTATTTCAGGAGCAGGAACTGTTGTAAGTTCACCTGCAAGACAATCAGGATTAGCAACATTTATTATAAAACAGCGTATCTTTGATAGTTTCAGAACCTGGAATAATTATAAACTCTCTGAGGCACAGCTCCAGAATGCTGAATATGCTCTTAAAGAAGCAGCTAAAGATCTGGCACTGGCTGTGGCACGCAATTATTTTCAGTTGAGTGAGGCAAAACATCTTGTAGAATTGACAGAAGTTCTTCTAAATCAGGCAAATAAACATTTTGAACAGACCAATGCAAATTACCAGGCAGGCATATCACCGAAATCCGATATATATTCTGCCCAGGTAAATGTCACACAGGCAAAGGTTAATCTTCTGGAAGCACAAAATAATCTTAATATTCAAAAAGCTAATCTGAGAAAGTTAATAGGACTGGAAAGAAGTGATCTTTTTGAGATTACAGATGAAAAACTCGAATTAAACTATAAAGCTGAACTGCAGGAAGGAATTAATAAAGCTCTTCAGGACAGACCTGAATTAAATGAGATGATGGCTCAGATTGAGGCACAGAACAGGCAGATAGATCTGCTTACACTTAATGTTATGCCTCAATTAACTATAGATTTAGGCTTAAATTTAGATGCCTACAGAGATCCTTCACTGTCTGAAAATGCTTATACTGTATCAGCAAACTTTACACTGCCCTTATTTGATGGTTTTTCAAGTAAGGCCAAGATTGATGCAGCAGAGGCAAATATGAATTCTCTCCAGGCACAGGAAAGAGATATGAAAAGGTCTATAAGTCTTGAGGTTGAAACTGATTATTATAAGCTTGAAACAGCTTTTGCAAAGATAGAACTTACCTCTCAGCAGGTAGAGGAAGCAAAGAAAAATCTTGATGTGTCAGAGGGAAGATATAAGGTCGGTGTGGCTCCTTTTCAGGAGGTTTTAGACGCACAGGTTACTTACAATAGATCTATGGTTGAATTGATTGCGTCCAGATATGCATATCAAATAGCATTATTTACATTTAAAACTGCTATAGGAGAGGAACTCTATGAAAAAATCTAAGATTTTTGTAATATTTATTATAGTATTGATAATTTTTTCTTTTGGTTTTTATGGTTATAAGAGTATGCATAAGAAAAAGAAAACTAAAAAAGATTATAGAACCGTTAAAGTAAAAAAAGATGATCTTGCTATCATTATAACAGCTACAGGGGTGGTGAAAGCTTCTACACAGATAGATATAAAATCAGAAATAGGAGGTAAAGTTATAGAATTACCTTATAAAGAAGGTGACAGGGTTTCTAAAGGAGATGTAATAGCTGTTATTGATAATAAACAGCAACAGCAGAAATATATTCAGACAGATGCAGATTACAGGAACAATCTTGCTGCTGTTCAACAATCCCAATCTTCTTTAGATTTAACACGATCCCTTGATACTGTTGCAGTAGAAAAGAAAAGAGAAGAACTGGCAAAGGCGGAACTTAATTATAAAAAAGCCATAGATGAACTTCAGGAACAAAAAAAACTCAGCCAGTTACTTATAGCTCAGTTAGAAGCTTCTCTTGAGGTTGCTGAAAAACAGTTAATTCAGGACAGAGCCGGTTCAAGAAAACAGGAAATAGCAGCTCAGCTTGAAAGAGTTAACCAGGCAGATGTTACTATGGAAAATGCCCGGAAAGAATATGAAAGACAGAGAGAACTTTATGAACAGGATTTTGTGGCCCTCAAGATTGTAGATGACGCAGAAAAAAATTATCTCCTGGCTCAGTCTCAGTATGAGGCGGCAAAATACCAATATGATCTGCTTCTTGAAGGAACAAGAGAGGAACAATTAGCTATCAGTGAAGCAAGAGTAAAAGAAGCACAAAAAAATCTGAGCAGACAGAAGACCAGTGCAGAAGTGGATATAGCTACAAAGGAAAGAGCTCTTTCCCTTGCAAAAAACGATTTAGAACAGTCAAGAATTGCCCTTAAAGAAGCAATAGCCAAAACCAGTGAACTTAAAATTAAAGAGGATGATGTTATAAGAGCTCAAACTCTTCTTGATAAATCTGATGCATCCAGAAATCAGGCCTTGGATGAGCTTTCCAAGACTAAAATAGTGTCTCCTGTAGATGGTGTAATTATTAATAGAAATGTTGAAATAGGTGATGTTGTGGCTTCTCAGACCATGTCCAGTGCAGCAGGTACTACCCTTATGACTATGGCAGATTTAAGTGAGATTTATGCAGAAGCAAATATAGATGAAACAGATATAGGCAAAGTTAAAAAAGATTTGTCTGTAACTATTACAAGTGCAGCATATGAAGATCTTAAGATACCGGGTTTTGTATCATATATAGCATCTCAGGCATTACAGGTTGAGCAGATACCTACATTTAAGCTGGAAATTAAGATATCCCTTGATAAAATTAATAAAAAAGATATGCCTCACGGAAAGGATCGTTATGGATTGTTATTCCCCGGCATGTCTATTGATGCAGATATTCATGTGGCAAAAAAAGAGAAGGTTCTTCAACTACCCTTAGAAGCAATCCGGGATAAGGATGGTAAAAAGTATGTTACAATTCTTAAAGGAGAGAAATCGGAAGAGGTAGAAGTTAAAACAGGCATGAAAAATAATATTATGATAGAAATAATAAGTGGTGTTTCAGAAGGTGATGAAATTAAGATTCCCAAGGTTGATGATAGAGATGGAAATAAAGATAAGCCTGTTACTGCACCGGGAAACAGGGGACAGAGAAGAAGTGTATTGTAGGAAGTGAAAAGTGAAACGGATTTTATGGTGAAGGGGCGAACCTTGCTTTCACCCTGCCCGGGCTATATCACGCATCACGTCTCACTTTGCTGCAGGTTGACTTTATGTTATTTCTATGCTAAAATATCAATAGATAATAGAAATAAATTACATTATGATTAAACCATTATGAGATATAAAACAGCAGCCTTTAGTTTAATAGAAGTTCTGTGGGGAGTTCTTATTCTTTCCATACTTATAATTACTGTAACTGGAATTTTTACTGGTATATTAACTTCTACAAAAAAGAGCGAAAAACTCGTTGTAGCCACGAATCTTGCACAGAAACAGCTGGAATATATAAAACTGATGGATTTTTCTGATATCCCCTGTCCCAGAGATTTTGACGGTCGTAACAGTGGTATTACAGGTATAGAGTTTAAGAGCAGTTATTTCCCGCCCTACCCGGAAGGACAACCTGCACCTCTGAAAGAGGTGGTAGATGGCATTACTTATTACTATCGAGTACAAACAAGAGATGTAACCGGTACAGGAAAATTGATAGGTGTGGTGGTTTCAGTGTACTGGGACAAAAATATTGCTGATACTTCAGGCAAAAATTTTGTTATGCTGGAATTATATAAAGCACAGTAAAATTACAGGAGAATTATATGAAAACCCGTATTTCTGCCCATAGTGTCCTGGAATTAACACTGGCAATTTTAATTTTTAGTATATTTCTTATGAGTGTCTTCAGTATTTTTAGTTATGGTCTAAAAAACTGGAAGCTTGTAGAGACAAAAAGTGATGTCCAGAATCAGGCCCAGATTGCCATGGGGAGAATGCTCTCTGACCTTACCTCCACAGATATTTCCTCTCTTACTACAGATACAACACCGATGAAATATATTGCTTTTGAGTCTGCCGTAAATTCTACTTCAGGGGATGTGGAGAAAGAGAATGGTATGGTTGTGTGGAAAGGATATGTATTATATTATACGTCTCCTTCGGATCACAACAAGGTTACTAAAAGACTTTTAAGAAGATATGTGCCCCATGAAAACAGAACTACTCCGAAACAACTGGATAGCATCAAAATGTTTCTTTATCTGACAGATACACCACCTGCTTCAATTACAGATGGAGAATTGAGAACTGTTGCAAGCAATATTTACGACCTGGATATAAGTATTAACCCAAATGGATATATAGTCGATATTTCCCTTGTGGCATGGAAGAACTTTTCTGAGAAGAGGCTGGCCTATAGGAAGGATTTTTCCTCGAAACTGGTTAACGAAAGTCTTACTCTGAAAGCTTCCATAATGCCAAGAAATACTAATGATTAGGAGGTATGTTTTTATGAAGAAAACTAAAGAAAATCGAGGTATGGCCCTTATAACAGTATTAATGACTATGATTATCCTTCTTATGCTCACAGTGGCCCTTGTAACTATAAATTCGAATAATCTCTTATATTCATTTAATTATAATAGTAGAGTAGGGGCTTTAATGGCAGCAGAGTCAGGTGTGGCCTATGCCATATATGAGTTGCAGGAAAATGAGAACTGGCAGCCTTCTGAACTGGTACATGCTACCAGTGCCGGGAAATTTACAATAAAATTTACGGATGGCACAAATAAACCTCCTTATTTTTCCTATAATAATCTTACCAGTCCCTTCCCATTAACTGGAGCAGGCTATAAAAACAGTGATATTGCCGAAAATTCGGTAGATTTAATAGTAACAGGTAAGGCAGGCAATACTTCAAGACATATAAGGGTAACCCTTGGAAGATTAACTATAGGGGAATGCGGAAGATTCAGCGGTATAGCTAATATAATGGCAGGGAAATTTACAATTAAGCGGTCACCTACAGCTAAAGATTTAAGTGAGGGCGGTTCTTTGCACTCCAATTTTAAAAATGTCCTTGACCCAAATGAACCTGGAATAGATACGCATTCTACAGAGGTATATGCCTATGGAGGAGTTATAAGTTCTACAGGGGGTTTAAATGTTCCACAATATGACTCAGGTAATAATACAGAGCTCAGAAGCGGAGTTCAGCCCCGACCGGTGCCTGATCTTGATATAAAGAAAGTTGTTGCCTCAGCCAGGGGTAAACAGGGAGTAAGCAGTGTAAGTGGGGGAGTATATGAAGTCAAACAGGATACTGCCGGAGGGGAATTTAACCTTTATCTGTACGGTCAGCCGGCCACCATACCCGGTACCCGTATAGAAAGTAATGGTCAGATTGTATTTACAAAGGATGTATATTTTCAGAGTGATGTAATATTTAAATTTCCTATGAAGGATAATTATTATAAAGAAGCAGGGGTAATACTTGAGAAGACAGGAACAACCTGCCCTTCCATCTATGTAAATGGAACCAGCAGAGATACAACAAGTTTCTGGGTTCTCGGAAAAGTGGAAGGAAACGGTTCCATATATAATACGGGAAGTACCAAGTTTATAATGCAGACAGATCTTGTAGCATCTGAAGAATCCGGAGCTGCCCTTTTAAGTGAAGGAGATATTAATGTAAGTCTTCCTGCCAGCAGGTTAAATCCTATAAGTTTAAATCTTACAGGAGCGATTTTGACTCATGGTAATTTGAAAACAACAATACTTGATCCCAACAGTCCCGATAATCCTCATATTGCTCTCGGAGATGATGCATGGCCCGATGAATGGGTGGAGATGGCTTATTCCAACTTTGTTCGGAAGTATGGCACAGGCAGCAAGGATATAAATGGAGATATGAAAATAGACCTTCCCTGTGCTCCACCGTTAAATAAGGATAATCCCAATGATAAATGGTATATGAAGTTTTTACCTACAACCGATCTTTATAAAGACGAAAAAAATGTAGGAAATAGTAGTATAACTTTAGTGGCCCATGGTGATGGTGTATTTAGCTGGACGGGCCCTGCATCTGGTGTAGAAGTAAATTTTTACAAAAATGATCTTGTTGTTACACCTAAGAATGATGACATTGATATTAAGACTCCCGGTACTTTTGTTGACACTACATTACCATCAGCATGGTTTCCTGAAAATGCCCAGATAGCCATAGATGGGGTTGAATATAACAATTCCTCTTCCAGAGCTAAACTTTACACATTTATGTATAATGCCATCAATAGAGAATATGGAGGTTTTGATGATTCTTCCTCCACTACTGCCATCCAGGGCGAAGTCTATCCTCCCAATGTACGTATCACAGGGGCTCTTTTAGTGGCAGATCCCAATAACCTTGACGGTTCGGGGGTTTTTACCGACCGGGCGGGAAATATTAATGTAAATCTTGTTTCAAATAAAGGTAGAGGAGATTTTACTATTATCCATTCTAAAAACTATGAAAAACTCCTTGCTTTACCTGAGCTTAACTCGGGGCTTGTAGTCAAAACCTGGGAAGAAGTACGTTAGTATTTTACACTGGAGAATCTTATGGATTTACTTACAGAAAAGCTGCATACATGGGAAGATTTAATGCGTATGTCCGGTAAAGGCAGATATGAATTAATACATGGAGTGATATTTGAGATGTCTCCTGCAGGAGAAGAACATGGCTATATAGCGCTGAATATTGGTTCTATTATAAGGAATTTTGTTAAAGAACATAAACTTGGTATTGCAACCGGCGCTGAAACCGGTTATAAGTTAACATCCAATCCCGATACGGTAAGAGCTCCTGATGTGGCCTTTAAAAGTAATAAGAGACTCTCTGAAGGAGGGTTAAGTAAAGGATATTCTACTGTAATACCCGAACTGGTAGTGGAAGTTAATTCACCTGCTGACAGTTATATTAAGGTTTTAAAGAAAGTTAATGAGTGGTTAAAAGCCGGTGTTATAGAAGTCTGGCTCATAGATCCAGAGGATAGATCTATAGCGGTATATGATTCATCTGGAAATTACAGAATACTCGACGGGAATCAGGTATTGGAGGGAGGAGATATTCTGCCGGGATTTAAATGTAAATTAGACGATGTATTTAATTAGTAAGAAATTCTCTACAATGCTTTTTTCTCTATTGCTTTGTTTGACTTTTTAAACACCTTATAATACAAAAAAAATGCCTCTTATACCTTCTAAATTGCCTTTTTTTTAAAATAGGTTTAAACTTGAGACGTGAAATGTGAGATGTGAGATGAAGTGAAGAGTAAAGAGTAAGCATTAAATACACATCACGCATCACGCATTATACCAATCTACCATCAAACATAGTAAAAACAGCCTTGAGGCTACGGAAAAAAAGATGGCGTATTTAAAGGAAGTTTTAAGTTGATTTCTTGACGAAATTTAAAGAATATTGCCTCAGGTAAAGAAGTATAAGCATTCATATTTTTTTGGAATAGCCTCAAGACTGTTTTATTGGTACAATTGATGAATAATGGTATTACGTATCACCTGCCTTCATCAATAAGAGGGATTTTGTTTTATGAAATTAATTGAAATCACACAGTTTCTAATCAGAAGTATATCTCCTGCCATTATGATTGCCTTTATAATGAGTCATTTTATGTTTCAGGACCCCATGCTCTTCCATAAGACCAGAATTAAAGATAAGATCTATTTAATTCTTGTTTTCGGTCTTATTTCAAGCATGGGTTCATTTTTCGCTATTTACGAAAAACATATCTATCTGGATACAGCCCTTCTTGTAGTGATTGTGGCCGGCCTTAAAGGTGGTGTCCTGGTTGGTATTGGCTCCGGATTAATCGGTGCTCTCTTCAGGATAATTACCTTTCCTCCTTCAGGTAAATTCGTTATAGTAACACTTATAGCCGGATTACTCGGCGGCATAATGAACTATTTACATAAATCTAACGGTGAGAGTGAAAAGGAAATTTCTATGTACCAGGGATTTCTGGTAGGAGCATTAGTTGGTATGTTACAGACCTTAATTGTTCCCTGGGCAGTTCCGGAAGTATTGATAAGAAGGAAATTTTTGTTTCTTATATCAGTTCCTTTTTTTGTAATTAACGGAGCAGCAGTATGTATGTATCTATTTATTATGAAAACCCTGGAGATTCAGAAAGAAAAACAGAAAGTAGAAGAATTGAATGCCAGAGCACAGCTCAGATTGCTCCAATCTCAGATTAAACCGCATTTTCTCTTTAATGCTTTAAATACTATAGCATCTTTCAGCAGAAAAGATCCTGAAAAAACTAGAAGCCTTATTCAGAATCTTTCAGAATTCCTGAGAGTTACCCTTAAAACTTCTAAAAGTGCTATTTCGCTGGAAGAGGAACTTGAAAATCTTGATTTTTATCTGGAAATAGAAAAGGTCCGTTTTGGTGAAAAGTTAGAATTTCTTAAGGAAATTGAAGCAAAATGTCTCAGTATTAAAATACCGTTTTTAAGTATTCAGCCCCTTGTTGAAAATGCAATAAAACATGGATTTCATTATGATGGAAGAAAACTTGTAATAACTTTAAAAGCTTCAGATAAAAAAGGAACTTTTATAGAAATAGAAGATAATGGAAGAGGAATAGAACCTGAGAAACTTAAAGATATAATGGACATGAATAAGGAAACAGAAGGTATAGGCCTTCATAATGTTATTAAAAGAATAAAAAGTATCTACAGAGATGCAAAGATAGAGGTGAAAAGTGAGATAGATAAGGGCACAAAGATAGAGATGTTTTTGGGTGAGAGGTGAAAAGTGAAAAGAAGGTTATATGTATAATTATTATACTATCGTCTCACGTCTCTTAAGAAAGGAGTAAACACCCATGTACACCGCCATAATAGTAGATGACGAAGAACCAGCCCGGGAGGAACTTAACACTCTTATAAGAGAAGAAAGTAAGGATATAGAAATTATAGGAAAGGCTTCTAATGGCCTTTCTGCTCTTCGACTTATAGCAGAAAAAAAACCTCATATGGTATTTTTAGATATTCAGATGCCGGGCTTAGACGGACTTGAGATAGCAAGGGAAATAATGGCTATGGAAGAACCTCCTGTTATAATCTTTGTTACTGCTTATGATGAACATGCTATAAAGGCTTTTGAACTTGCTGCTACAGACTATATATTAAAACCTGCTCATCCGAAAAGATTTAAAAAAACTTTAGAGAGAGTAATTTCTCTTCTTTCTGGAAAATCTGACAGGGTAAAAACTATGGAAAAACTCTTTGATATTTATCCGGTGGGTAGAGATAAATTAACCAGAATAATAGCCCGAAAGAAAGGGAAAGAGAATCGTCTCCTTCTGGATATAAAGGATATCATTTATTTTCGTTCTCAGGGGAGAGATTGCTTTCTCTCTATAGATGGAGAAGAAATGGAAGTAAAATATACTTTAAAAGACCTTGAAGAAAAACTTTCAGAGGATCAATTTGTTAGATGTCATAAAAGCTTTCTTGTTAATATCAACCGTATAGGAGAGATTGTACCATGGTTCAGTGGTGCCTGTATTTTAAAAATGAATGATAAGAAAAAAACCGAAATACCTGTAAGCAGAAACTATGCAAGAGAATTCAAAGATAAAATTGGTTGGACTTAGTACTGCAACAGGTAAAAAAGTATTCAAAAACATATACACCTGTCCCTGTCCGGGCTCTGGAGCAAAAGATATGCCGTCAAAGGAGAAAGTTATAACTTAAATAAATACAAAACTGTATATTCTGTAATAACAGATTTTATTGTAACAGGATCATAGATTTTGCGTAAGAGCCCGGACAGGGACAGACTTGTGAGATAGATACTTTTTTGCCTGTTGCGGTACTTAGAGAGAAGTAAAGAGTGAGAAGTGAAATATAATAGTGATATTTACACATCTCACGCTTCACACTTTAATTCCATTTAAGATAACTTTTTTTCCCTGATAATGTTAAAGATTTTTTCCCGGGATTTACTATATAATCAAGCTCAACTTCAACTCTTTTAAGAATGATCTCTTCAATATCTCCTCTGTCGGATTTTATCAGTTTTACTAGTTCTTTATAGAAATCCTGTCCACAGTTAAAGCAATGAAGAAATTCAAAATTACCTTCTTTACTTACATATTTGGATAAAATAGTTTCCATTGGCCATTCACAGCGAGGACAACGATAATTTCTATTATTTAATGAATTTTTAGAGGAACTCATGTTTATTAATCCCTTTTTCTACTTAGTTATCATTAATTTCCCATAGTTCTTTTGGTGTTATCGGTATGAGATAATCCTGAATATCCACTTCATTTGCTATGGCTTCATTTAAATGATTCTGAAGACATTCACTGAAAGACTGTCCTGTATGGTTGCAATAAAGGGCATCTGCAAAATAACTTGCCATAGATACAGTTCTGAGCCATTGATAAGAAGTATCATAATAGGTCTGTCCCCGGGGAATGGTATCTGTTGTAAGAACTTCTATATTAGCATCGTAAAATTTCTTCTCTGCTGGAACTCCTTTTTTATCTGTACTGAAAAGTCCGTGAGTACAACAGGCAAAGACTTTTTTTGCTCCTTCTGCCCATAAAAGGTCTGCTCCATTAAGGACAGAACTGCCTGTGTCTATTATGTCATCTATCATTATGGCATATTTATTCTTTACATTTCCTATAAGTTGGAGGCTCTCAGTTTTACCTGTTTCATCATAAAATCTTCTTTTTTCGATAATAGCACAGCCTGTACCAAGTTTTTCTGCAAAAAAACGTGCTCTTGCTGCTCCTCCTGTATCTGGAGAAACAACAACTAATTCGCTGAGATCCAGGTTTTTCAGTATGGCATGATTTTTATAATAAAGTAAAAACAGAGGTAGAGCTCTTACATTATCAACAGGAATATCGGCAAAACCCTGGGCAGCATCAGTATGCATTTCAGCAGTAACCATACGATTAAAATATTTCCCTCCTGAGGAGGATAAAAGATCAAAAATGAGCTTTGCTGAAATAGGTTCTCTCCCTTTAGTTTTTCTGTCCTGCCTCTGAAAAGGCAAAAAGCTCCAGTAATTCATAATGCTCTGGGCTCCGGCTCTTTTCAGTGTATCATTAATGATAAAAATTTCAAAAAAATCCTTGAATATATTTTTATTTTTTCCCAGAATTATAGATTGAAAAACATGAACAGTTTTTTTCCTTACGTTTATATCTAATCTAACACTTAATTCCCCGTTGGGAAAATCAATTATATCTACTTCACCGAGAGTTAAATCAGGTAAAGGACATTCCTTTAATTTTATGAATTCTTTTACAACTTTTTGAGCAAATTGCTTACCTGCCCTCCCTGCAATTACTACAAGATCATGCTCGTGATTCATTTTGCCCTCCTTATAAATGATGTGGTATGATGTTATTTAATTCATTAT
This sequence comes from Bacillota bacterium, assembly GCA_022704525.1. Taxonomy (GTDB): domain Bacteria; phylum Vulcanimicrobiota; class SpSt-956; order SpSt-956; family JAKJGF01; genus JAKJGF01. The sequence continues at coordinate 19,003 of JAKJGF010000064.1, forward strand.
TCATTATTTTCCCCTTTCACCTCTCACGTCTCACGTTTTATATCAGTAATTGGTAAATAAACTTTAAAATCAGTTCCTTTCCCCTGCTGACTATTAATATTTACCTGTCCTCCCTGTTTTTTTATTATACTGTTAGCTATTGGTATACCCATACCCAGACCGGTTCCCCACTCAATCTCTTTATTTTCCAGAATTTTTGTACTGAAAAATGGTTCGTATATTTTCTCCTGATTTTCTGTTTCTATTCCTTCTCCAGTGTCAGAAAAGATAATCTCCACATTATTATCTTTTACATTTGTAGTGACTATAATTTTTTTCATAGGTCCTGTTAAAGAACTACAGGCATTCAGCAGTATATTAAAAAGAGCTTCCCTGAGTTTAAATTTATCTGTCACAATTTCAGGTATAGGTCCATAGCATTTTTCAATAGTTATCCCTTCCTTTATCAGTTTCTTTTCAATAATTAATAACATTTCTTCTATAAAATCATTTATATTTATAGAAGATGGTTCCAGTTTCATTTTTTTACTGAAGCTTAAAATATTTCTGGTAAGTTTCGCACCTCTTTCACTGCTTCCGAGTATTCCACTGAAGGCTTTTGCTCTTACTGCCTCATCCTTATCCGAAAGACCCATATGGGCCCAGTTTTTTGTTACTGTAAGTATATTATTGAGTTCATAAGCCATATAACCTGTGAGTTTCCCTATAAGAGCCATTTTATGAGCTTTCATTACTTTTTCCATAAGTATATCATTACTTGCATATTTAAAATATTCTTCTATATCAGAAATAAATTTGATTTCAATATCATCAAAAGAGGTTATAATCTTATCATATGTATCTTTTAATTCATTCTGAGGTAAATTATCCTGACATATCTGTAAGAAGACAGAGCGAATTATTTTAAATCCTGTCAGTATTATCTTGAAAGAAGGCCTGAAGTCCTCTCGCTTAAAAAATCTATATAATCGAGGTTTTTCATTTGACATGAGTCCATCTATTAACTGGCTTATAAAATAAGGCATAGGGGAAAAAATATCTACAAGCTCCGGATACTCAGAAGCTTCAAAATTCTGAACGATTTTCTTTAAAATCTCTTTTTTAGATTCTTTTAATTTGTTCGTGAAGGCCATCTAATTAACACCTGCGATTATATATTTAACATTTCTACTCAAAACCCTTCTTGATTTAATAATAAAACAATTTTATATGAAAAGTAGGTTTTTTATTTGGATATGTAGAAGAGATAAGGAGACGTGAGGCGTGAGGCGTGTAAATTAAATACGCATCATCCATTACGCATTTCTAAAGGAGGTGATAAGGAATGAAAGCAAAAGATGTTATGACAAAAAAAGTTATTACTGTTTCTTCGGAATTGTCTATAAGAAAACTTATATTACTTCTTTTAACAGAGAGAATTTCTGGTGTTCCCGTTGTGGATGCAGCAGGAGAAGTGATAGGAATTATATCTGAAAGAGATATTCTGAAAGCTGTAGACCGTTTGATAAAGGTCAAGGTCAGTCTTGATGAAGAAAGGCAACAGGGGGCTTCCAACTGGGTTGATGGAATTATGACTAAAGAAGTTATTTTTGTGTCGGAAGATGATCCCATTGAAGATGTGTGTAAATTGATGAGTGAAAAAAAGATACACAGGGTTCCTGTTATGAAGGGCAAAAAAATTGTCGGAATAATCACCTCAATGGATATTTTAAAAACAGTTGCTTCTTTCGGGATTTTAAAATAGTTTTTTTCTAATCCAGAAATATTTTCATAGCAGTCAAAACCGCTGATATTAATTACTTTTATAATTCCCATATTAAAATTTTTAAGCTAACTTATTCTTGGCAGTTAGAAACTTTTCTATGTTTAAGAACATAACAAAGGGCAATATTAAAATATATTCTATATTGCCAGGTCTTTTGACCGGTAACAATATTTTTGGAGAAAGGAAGAATTATGTCGAAAAACGTAAATATAGTCAAAACCTTGACATTAGATACATCTGGTAGAAAGGGGCCTCTTGTAGAAATAATCCTGGACGGTTGTGGTGATCGTATTGAGGCAGAATATAATTGTTTTGCTTTTGCCTACACACCTTTTCTGGATTATATTATGAAAAAAAAGTCCCCTTTAAAACAGGAAATCAGAGAAATAGTTGGAGAAACCTCCTATGTTACCTTAACTGCTGTGGGAGAAGAAGTAGGTATGCCTCCCGGAGCTAAAGGTTCTACAGCAGTGGGCCATGAAGTTTTGAGTGGTGTACCCTATGAACATCCAATGCTGTCAGTAAATCGGGCTATAAATGAGGAAGGCCTTATAGAAAATAAGGAGATTAATGAATTATTATCCTTTGTAATAGAACATAACTCGGCCCTTCACTTACTCGGTCTGGTTTCAAATAATCAGGAACATTCTCATATAAAACATCTTTATGCTATATTAAACACAGCTATCACCAGAGGTGTAGAAAAGATATATATACACTTTTTTTCCGATGGCCGTGGTACACCTCCCCACTCAGCTCCCAGATTCGCTGAAGATTTATCTGATAGAGTAGAAGAGATGCTTGCCGGTAGAAAGAATATAGAGATAATAATTGCGACTGTAGCAGGTAGAGATATAGCTATGAACAGGTCAAAACTCTACTGGAGTAAAACAGAAAAAACCTACAGGGCAATAGTAGAAGGGGAAGGGCCAAAAGTCCCCACTCTGATGAAAGCACTTCGGAAGGCCTATGATATGGGTCTTAATGATCAGTATATTCCCCCGGCTGTCATAGGAGATTACAAAGGATTTTCTAATTATGATGGTGTTATGTTCTGGAATTTTCGAAAGGACCGAACAGAATTTATGGTTCGTATGATGGTAGATCCTCTTGAAGATTTTACCAGAATTTTGCGAGAATCAGGTGATGAAACATATAAAGATATTCAGAAATTTGAGAGGGTTAAATATAAACAAGATCTGGATTTTAACACTGTAAAAGTCTGTGCTTTAATAGAGTATTATGAAAATGTACCATGTCCTGTAGCTTTCAGAGCTGTTAACTATGAATGGAGTCTTGGAGGATTTCTGAGCCATTTTGGTTTTAAACAGATAAGAATGTCCGGTGTTGACAAGGCTAAAGCTATAGCTCTCCTGAGCGGAGGAAAAAGGGAAGATTTATTTCCCGGAGAGGAAAGGATTATAATACCTCTTCCTGATGAACTCAGAAATTATATAAAAGAATATGAAGAGCATAAAGGAGAGGAAGGTTATAAAATAGATCCTTATGCAAAATATCCTCATCTGGAACTCAGGGATCTATGTAAAAAAGCTATGGAAGTAATTTCCGACGGAGATGAGAAAACATGTATAATGATGAATATTGCCAATCCTGATATGGTAGGACACACAGCAGATATAATGGCCTGTATAACTGCTATGGAAAAGGTGGATCAGGCTGTTCAGAGGATTTCTCTTGCAACCCTGAAGAAAAA
>JAKJGF010000065.1 GCA_022704525.1 Bacillota bacterium
TATGCCCTTCCCTTATGCCGAAATACTCTGCTTTCACTGATACCTGTGATATAAGCCTTCTCCTTGCTTCAACTGAAAAATTCTTTACAGCGCTTTTATTCATTTTTCTCCTCCCAGATAACGCTTTTTATAAAACTGTGCCAGAAAACCTCGTCTCCTTGCGGACGAAGATGAATGGCACACCTGTTTTCAAAAATATTCAAAAGCAAAATCTCTCTGATATTTGACTAAAGAAACTTTAGAAACTGTTACATTCAGAGTTAAAGCAAAGCCCTGTTAAATTTATTCCTCCTGTGCCCCGGCTTTACGGAGTAAATCTACCATATTACTATAACCTTTATCTGAAGCAAGCTTCAACAAACTTATACCATTATTGTCCTTTGCATTAACATCTGCACCTGCAGATACAAGCAATTCAACTATATCAATACGATTGGCCTGAACAGATCCATAAAGAGGTGTCTTACCTTCATTATCGCTGGCATTAAGATCTGCTTTTTTTGATATAAGAAGTTCCACTACATCTCTTCTTCCATATTGAGCTGCCAGATGTAATGCAATCTTACCTTTATCATCTTTAAAATTAATATCTCCTTCTTTTAATATAAGAAGTTCCACTACATCTTTTCTTCCATTCTGAGAAGCCCAGTGCAAAGGAGTTTTACCTCCATTATCAGTAGAGTTAATATCTGCTCCTTTTAATATAAGAAGTTCCACTACATCCTTTCGTCCGCTCTGAGCAGCCAGATGTAAAGGTGTTTTACCGTCTTTATCTCTGGCGTTTACATGGGCCCCTTTTATTATAAATAAATCAACTAATTCACTACGTCCATTCTGAGCAGCCAGATGTAAAGGTGTTTTACCGTCATTATCCCTTATATCTACTTCTCCTCCCTTTGAGATAAAGAGTTCAGCCATTTCTTTCATTTTAACCAGATGTAAAGGAGTCTTGCCATCACAATCTTTAAGATTTACTTCTGCACCTTTTTTTATAAAAAGATCGGCTATCTCAAAAGTTTTAGCAGTATATAAAGGTGTTTTACCTGTACTATCCTTGGCACTTACCTCTGCACCTTTCTCTATCAATAATTCTGCAACACTTCTTCTTCCATTCTGAGAAGCCCAGTGCAATGGTGTTTTACCTTCACAATCATGAGAATTCACCTGAGCCCCTTTATTTATCAACAATTCAACTACTTCTTTTCTTCCGCTCTGAGAAGCCCAGTGTAATGGTGTTTTACCATCGCTATCTCTGACATTTACCTCTGCATCCTTTGATATAAGCAATTCAATTACTTCGTCTCTACCATTCTGAGATGCAAAATACAGAGGAGTCTTACTCTGATTATCTTTAGAATTGACATCTCCTCCTCTGGATATAAGGAAAGCAACTACCTGTTTAAAACCATTCTGAGACGCCAGATGAAGAGGTATTCTACCTTCGTTATCCTTAAGATTAACCTCTGCACCCTTTGATATAAGAATATCTGCTATATCTTTTGATTTAGCAAGATGTAAAGGAATTCTCCCCTCACTATCTTTAAGATTGACCTCTGCCCCCTTTGATATAAGTAACTCTACGAGATCTTTATGTCCGCTCAGTGTAGCCCAGTACAAAGGAGTTTTACCGGAATTATCTCTTACATTCACCTGTGCTCCTTTTTCTATAAGAAGTTCTGCTACTTCTTTACGCCCATTCTGAGAAGCCCACACTAAAGGAGTTCTACCTTCACTATCTCTTGTATTAATATCTGCTCCCTTTAATATAAATAATTCAGCTATATCCCTGTTTTTTGCCCAGAATAAAGGGGTTCTGCCTTCATTATCCTTAAGATCAACTCCGGCTCCTTTACTTACAAGAATCTCAACTATTTCATGACGCCCATTCTGAGAAGCCCAGTAGAGAGGAGTTTTACCTGTATTATCTCTGGCAGAAACATTAGCTCCCTTTGATATAAGCAGATTCACTACATCTTTAAATCCATTCTGAGAAGCCCAGACTAAAGGTGTTCTACCTTCACAATCTTCTACTTCCACTTCTATTCCTTCTGATAGCAATAATTCAGCTATTTCTGCTGTTTTTGTCCAGTGCAAAGGGGTTCTGCCTTCACAATCTATAATCTTCACATCTGCTCCCTTTGATATAAGCAGTTCTACTATATCTTTCCGCCCCTTCTGAGCAGCCCAGTATAAAGGGGTTTTACCTGTATTATCTTTTTCATTTACATCAGATCCTCTGGCTATAAGTAATTCAGATATTTCCTTTATCCTGGCCCAGTGCAAAGGGATTTTACCTTCCCCATCCTTAAGATTTACATCGGAGCCATTCAATAATAATAATTCCACTATTTCCTTATGACCTTTTTGAGAAGCAATATGCAAAGGTGTACGACCATTCTCAAAAGAATTAACAATAGCCGGATTATGTTCAATAAGCTCTTTAATCTCCAGGGTATCGCCTCTATCAATAGCATTGAACATATCATCCAGAACTGAGGCATAAGTTAAATTAATTGCAGTAAAAATAAAAAATACAATTAAAATGATAGATACAAAATTGTTTTTAATAATAATCTCTCCTTTCAATATTGATTATAAGTATTATAATACTGAGACTCTATAAAATCAAGAAAATAGAATCCATAGGTAATCGGTAATCAGTAATCCACTGACCAGTGAAAATTTAATCAGTATAGAGGTATATTTATAATTATGTAAAATAATATTATTATTATAGAATTTATAAAAGGAAGCATTTGTATGAAAGAATCAGAAAGACCCCTGACTCAATGGTCAAAGGCCGCCGGTTGAGCTTCAAAGATAGGTCCGGAGGACCTTCAGTGTATTATAAATGAATTGCCTTTAATCAAACATCCTGATTTACTCATTGGCCTTGAAAATTCAGATGATGCAGGTGTTTACAGATTAACAGACGATATAGCTCTCATTCAAACTGTTGATTTCTTTACGCCTATAGTGGATGATCCGTTTATTTTCGGCCAGATTGCTGTGGTAAATGCTATGAGTGATATTTATGCTATGGGAGGGAAGCCTCTCACTGCTATGAATATAATGGCTTTTCCCATAAAAAAATTACCCGGGGAAATACTTAAACAAATCCTCCTCGGTGGAATAGAGAAAATAAGAGAAGCCGGTGCACTTCTGATAGGAGGCCACAGTGTGGAAGATTCGGAAATTAAATATGGCCTATCAGTAACAGGTATAATTCACCCCTCTAAAATAATTTCAAATGGAGGAGCAAAACCGGGAGATAAATTAATATTAACAAAGCCCCTGGGAACAGGAATAATATCTACAGCCATCAAAGCCGGTATGGCTTCAGAAAAAGCTATAGAGGAAATCATTACCTCTATGTGCAAACTGAATGATAAAGCAGGTAATATAATGCAGGAAGTACGTGCAAATGCCTGCACTGATATAACAGGATTCGGTCTTATAGGCCATTTGCTCGAGGTCTTAAAGGCAAGTAAAGTGGGAGCAATCATTTATCCTGAGCGAGTCCCGGTATTTTCCGAAGCTGTTACCTGTGCAGAAAGAGGCCTTGTGCCGACAGGTAGTCATTTAAATAGAAATTACTATTCCTCCAGGGTTAAAGTAGATACTCCTATATCTCCCTTTAAATTAGATATCCTCTATGATGCACAGACCTCGGGAGGGTTATTAATATCATTACCGGAGGAGAGAGCAAAGTTTTTTATTGAAAAATTTAAAGAAGGTAAGATTATAGGAGAAATTATTCCGCAACCGGAAGGCAGGATATTATTACATTGATTGACCTTAAAGGAAAAACAGAAGAAGAATTATCTAATTTTTTTGTATCCATAGGTGAAAAGCCATTTCGTGGCAAACAGATGTATCAATGGATTTACTATAAAAAAGAGAGTACTTTCTCTAAAATGACTGATATAAGTAAATCTCTGCGGGATTATCTTAAAGAAATAACCTTCATATCTAATATAAAATTATTAAAACGATACATATCTGAAAATAAAAATACAGAAAAATACCTTTTTGAATTATCTGACGGAAATCTTATAGAAACAGCACTTATGAGATATGGAGAGACTCCCGAATCCGCTCGCTCTACCTTATGTATATCCACACAGGTAGGATGTGCCTTGAAGTGCAGTTTCTGTGCTTCCGGCCTGAAGGGACTCGTAAGAAACCTGACTCATACAGAAATTATAGATCAAATTATTCAGGTGCAGAAGATTCTCATTGGAGAAAGAATAGCAAATATAGTAATTATGGGAATTGGCGAACCTCTGGCAAATTATGAAAATCTCATAAAAGCTGTTAATATGATAAAAAATTCTCATGGTATAGGAATAGGAAAGAGGAATATTGTTATATCCACAGCAGGACTTGTACCAATGATAAAAAAACTTGCCTGTGAAAATACAGGTTGTAAATTAGCAATCTCCCTGCATGGCTACAATAATCAAATACGTTCAAAATTAATGCCCCTAAATGACAGATATCCCATAGAAGAACTGCTGGATGCCTGCAGATATTATCAGAAAATAACGGGTGACAGAATAACCTTTGAATATATCCTCATCAAAGGACTGAATGATGATCTATCAGGAGCAAGAAAACTTACAAGAATGCTTAAAGGGCTGAAATGTATAGTAAATCTAATACCCCTTAACCCTGTGAAACACTTTCCTTATGAACCTTCCAATATATTGACCTGTCAGTGTTTTGTTATGGAAATAGAAAAATATGGCATAAATGCAACTCTGCGCACTGAAAGAGGAAGAAGTATAAATGCAGCATGCGGACAGTTGAGAGCCCGGTGGGATGCAAAACAAGAGACATAAGATGATACTATAATAGTATATCACAGTTTACAAAAAATTAACATTTGCTAAAGGTTCTCTACATTTTATTATAACTTCCTCATTACAACCGGCAAATATATCATAAAACCTCTTTCCTGCTCTTTGTATTTTTCCATCAGTGCTTATAAAGACGTGTTTTGTCTCTCCTGAAGCAATATGAGATCCTCCGGGATATAAATAGATATTATATTTAAAAGCAATAGAAGCTCCTGTAAGTTCTTTGAGTAATGTTTCGATCCTTACAATATCATCATAACAGGCAGACTTAAAATAATCACAGGAACAGTGTTTTACAGGAAGAGCAATTCCTCCTTTTTCAATATCTTTATAATTAGAACCACATCGTCTTAAAAATTCTACTCTCCCTATTTCAAACCAGATAAGATAATTTGAATAATATACAACACCCATTTGATCAGTATCATGGTAAGTTACCCGCAGAATGGTATTACAGATAATCTCCTTCGGGAGAACAAATTTAGTAGCCATCAATTTACCCCTTTCAATGCAGTATGAAATATTTATTTTACTTTATATAAAAAAAAAAGGCAACTATTCTGGAGCATAAATAGAGACTATATCACATATGCATTTCTGTTATCCATATGTTACTTTATTTTTATTATTATGAAAGTAAAAATATAATCAGGAGGAGCTACTATGACAGAAACAGAAAAATATTTAAATTTCTATTTTGGCCATTCTCATTTCAGAGGAGATCAGAAAGAAATAATAGAAACTATCATTTCAGGACGGGACACCTTAATAATAATGCCCACTGGCGGGGGAAAATCCCTCTGTTATCAATTACCTGCTCTTATTCTGCCGGGACTCGCACTTGTAATTTCACCTCTTATAGCTCTTATGAAGGATCAGGTAGATAAATTACACCGCTATGGAATCAAAGCAGATTTCATAAACAGCTCACTTCAAAAAGAAGAAATACAGGAAAAATTTGAAAAAATAAAAAGAAATGAAATAAAGATTTTATATATAGCACCAGAAAGGATACAAAGCAGATTTTTCCTTGATATACTAAGAAAGATAAAAGTATCTCTTATAGCAGTAGACGAAGCCCACTGTATCTCCCAGTGGGGATATAATTTCCGTCCTGATTATATGAAGTTAAAAGAACTAATTTATTTCTCTAAAAAGCCTCCTGTAATAGCATTAACAGCTACTGCCACACTGGAAGTTAGAAAAGATATTATAAATAAACTCGGATTAAAAAAACCTTTAATTAAAATTTCCGGTTTTGACAGAGAAAATTTTATATATGAAATAAAAAAAGTAAAAAGTAACAGGGAAAAAGATGAAATACTGTGGGATTTTCTATGTGAAGATCCGGGATGTGGCATAATCTATACCGGCACCAGAAAGGGAACAGAAATTCTCGCAGAAAAACTTAAAAGCTGGGGTATAAAAGCGGAACACTATCATGGCGGTATGGATAAACACAAACGAGAAGATATACAGAATAAATTTATGCAAAATCATATGGATTTAATAGTATCCACAAGTGCCTTCGGCATGGGTGTAGATAAACCGGATATTCCTTTTATCATTCACTACACCCTTCCTGGAAGTCTAGAAGAATATTATCAGGAAACAGGAAGAGCAGGCCGTGATAATAAAGGTGCCAGAGCAATTCTTCTCTTCAGACCTGCTGATATAGACCTCAGAAAAAATTTAATAAAGAAAAAAAATCTCTCTAAAAATAAAGAAAGAGAACTGGAAAAACTGTATAACCTGATGGAATATATAAAAAGCCCGGATTGCAGAAAAAAATTTATACTCTCCTATTTTGGAGAGTACAGGAAAAATTATCTATGTAATTCCTGTGATAATTGCAGTCGTTATGTGTGATCAGTGATGAGTGACGGGTAATCGGTAATGGGTGATGGGTATTTAACTCTTCACCCTTCACTTTGTCTGCTTCGCAGAGACTTCGTTTCACTTTTCACAGTTCTACATCATAAGAAATTACATTCTCCTTTGTCTTTGGTATTTCAATTTGCTGAATACTATTAAAATCTCCAGTAACCCTATCCAGTTCGGCTATATCCAGATATAATTCCGGTATGGCATCAGAATCTAAATTTACGAAGTCTTCCAGATTAAACCCTACTTCATAATAGCCATTTACATCGCTAAAAGCCAATCCCAGAAAATCCTCTGTGAATACATCATCATCATATACCTTTACTCTGATCCCTGTTACAGGCTCCATATCCTGTCTTATAAAACCGGAAATCTTAAATTCAGGATCTTTTTTAATAAACTGAAAAGCCAGATAACAGCCTTTTTCATTGATACCTTCTTCCATATCGCCATCGGCATCTATAAATTCACTGTTATTTATTACATAATCTACTAAAATATCCAGAAATTTTTTCAGTTTTTCATCTTTAATCTCAAGGGCCTGAAGTTCTTCCATAGCATCACTGGAAAGCCAGAAAACTTCAGGGAGATCTTCTTCATATTCTACAGCAATATACTGTATCATTTCTTTTTCAACAAATTCTCTTTCTATTTCATCGATTACTACTTTCCCTTTTAAGAAATCAATTATTTTTACCATAATATGCCTCCAAAATAAAAATTTTATTAGCCATTATAACAGAATAAAAATTTTAGTTCAATATTTTTCAGCAGGAAATTCCAGTAGAAATATATATATGATATAATTATGAAGTTAATAGTCTACAGTATACTTGTGCAGATTTCTTAAAAACAACTGAAGCTAATAATTTAACAATAATAAAAATTCCTATGTATTTAAATTATAATTACTCGACAGAACAGGAGGTACCTTAATGAAAGTTATATTAAAAATAGAAGAAGGGCCGGGAGGTAAAGAAGAAATTGTTTTTGACAGACATGATACCTTTATAGTAGGGAGGTCAAAAGTCAATACACACTCTCAACTCAGTGGAGATGGTTATATATCCCGTCATCATTTTGTATTGGAACTTAACCCTCCTCATTGTTTTCTTAAAGACCTTGGAAGCACAAATGGAACTAAAGTTAATGATCGGAAACTGAACAAAGGGGAATTGCTCCAGCTTTCAGATAAGGATCTAATTAAAGCAGGAAAAACCACTCTGAGTATAAATATAATTCAGGAAAAAGATGAAGAATTAGTGGGAACACTTTTCCTCTCCCCTGAAGTAAACTGTGTTGAATGTGGTAAAGAGGTATCAGAGGAACTTTCCCATAAAACACCGGAAGAATTAGAAGGTTTAATTTATACATGCAAAGAATGTACAGATAAAAAGAATGAAATAGTGGCTACACTGATAGAAGAATCCTCTGTTTTATGTGCTGTATGTAATAAAGATATGAGTGATATGGCAAATAAAGACGGTAAGAGAGAAGATTTTAAAGATACTGCTGTATATTACTGCCCCTTATGTAAACCCTCCAGACAAAAAGGCTCATATCCTGATAAAATAGGTGATTACGAATTACTTTCTTTACTGGGGAAAGGTGGAATGGGGGCAGTTTATAAAGCCTGGCATATACCTACAGGACGTCTTGTGGCACTTAAGAAAATCCTTCCTATGGCTTCTCTATCACAAAAAAACCAGAAATTATTTCAGAGAGAAATGACTGTTATGTCAAAATTAATTCACCCCGGCATAACCCGTCTGTATGATCAGGGGAAAATGGGGAAATATTATTATTTTGTAATTGAATTATTAAACGGAGGAGATGCAGATGAGCTTATAACTAAAAAATATCTCTCTCCTGTCCCTTATAAAGAAGTCTGTCATATAATCTGTCAGGTCCTTGATGGCCTTGAATTTGCTCATTCAAAAGGTTATGTCCATAGAGATATAAAACCTCAAAATATATTACTCCAAAACGATAGTAAAGGAGTAAAGGCAAAACTGAGTGATTTCGGCCTTGCAAAGAACTTTCAGGAAGCAGGGGGATCTATGATAACTAAAGACGGAGAGGCAGCAGGAACAATTATCTTTATGGCACCTGAACAACTTCTTAATTATAAATATGTAAAACCTCCTGCAGATGTATATTCTATGGGAGTTACCTTTTATTATCTTTTATCTGGAAAATATCATTTTGACTATCCCTCACCTCTGGAATTTATGGAAGCGCAAATGATGGGTGTAAAGATTGACAAAAAAAAATATGAAGAACCAATCCTTCTGGTTTTAAGTGGGAATCCCATACCCATAAAGAATCGCAAAAAAGATATCCCTCATAAACTTGCCCTGGTAGCAGACAGAGCTGTGAAAAAAAACGAGCAGGAAAGATATTCCTCTGCCAGAGAATTCAGAGAGGATATACTGAAGGCACTTGGTGAAGTATGATTGGAAGCTATAATTATAACTGATTGGAATGATTTTATTATGAAAATAATAGCTTTTGCTACAGGATGTTTTTATAAAAATGACCGGGAGACACCATTTTGAGAGAATATCTTTTATAAAAAATTCTTGAAATAAACTTTTTTAACTGCTATAATAAAAAAATCAGGGAGGTGGAATTATTAATGAAAACAAAGTTTATCTGTCTCATTCTTATAACAGGTTTATTATTTACGGGATATTCTGTGGCAAACACATGGAAGGTCACATCAGGCTATACGGATTTAGGCTTTAAACTTTTTTCTGAACTTATAAAAGAAAACAAAGGACAAAATATTTTCATATCACCCTCAAGTATAGCTATAGCACTCTCTATGACCCATAACGGAGCAGAAGGAAACACAGAAAAAGCTATGGCTAAAGTTCTTGGATTTGAGAGTCTGACTCTGAATGAAGTAAATCAGGGGAATAAACTTTTAATGGAAACCCTTGAAAGAAATGATAAAAAAATAGAACTTTCCATTGCAAATTCTCTCTGGTTAAGACGGGATATGAAATTTAAAACCGATTTTATTAAAAGATGTAAAGATTTTTATTCTGCAGAGGTAAGCAATAATTTTTCTACAGAAGCCATTAACGGGTGGGTTAAGAAGAAAACGAACAATAAAATTGATAAGATTATAGACAGAATACCTGATAATACAATTCTTTATCTTATAAATGCCATATATTTCAAAGGGAAATGGCAATATGAATTCGATAAGAAAAAAACCGTAGATAAAGATTTTCATCTTCTAAATGGAAGTAAGAAGAAATGGCCAATGATGTCACGGGGGGGGAAATTCAATTATTATAAAGGGGATAATTTTCAGGCAGTGAGTCTTCCCTATGGAGATGGTTCTACAAGTATGTATGTGTTTCTTCCTGATAAAAATAAGGGGCTGGAAGAATTTCAGAAAAATCTGAATGGAAAGAACTGGGAAAGCTGGATGAAGAGCTTTCAGATGAAAGAAGGAGATATTATTCTTCCCCGTTTTAAAATCGAATATGAAACACTTCTTAATAATTCACTCAGTTCTCTTGGTATGGCAATTGCTTTTGATCAGAGTAAAGCTGATTTCAGAGGTATGTGTGATATTTCATCAGGTAATATCTATATAAGCAAAGTAATACATAAAACCTTTGTAGAGGTCAATGAAGAAGGAACAGAGGCTGCAGCAGTTACTGCCGTAGCAATGAGTTTAAAATCAGTAGCACACCAACCTCCCGAAAGATTTCATATGGTGGCAGATCATCCCTTTTTCTTTGCCATAAGGGATAATAAGACAGGTACTGTATTATTTATGGGTTCTATAGTGGAACCGAAGTAATTACCGGCAGTTCTAAAAAGTAGTAAAAAATATAGTATTTTGAACTTTTTGGACCTTTCTTTTTAGAATTATTATAAAACATAAAAAAGTTAACATTTATTTAATAATATTCTATTGTATTTTTCAGTAAAATTCCTTATTATTTTAATCAGCAGAAGCTTTGTATCTGTCAATGACCCCGCCCACAAGAAGAGGAGGTTTTCGGGGTACGATTTTATAAAATTTACAGAGGTGTTTACTAATGAAAATTAATCAGAAAGTAATTCTTCCCGACATAAAATTACCTGAAAGTATTAAAAAACCTGAAGAAAAAGCCTCAGAGGATAAGTTTATACAATCTTCAGGTGAGACTCCCCATAGATCATTAAAAGAATGGATCAGTGACAATAAAACCAGTGAATCAGAGAGTAATAAAAAGAATCTTTCAGGAAAAAAACTGGCCATAGCAGGTGCCGGCGTTGCAGGTGTTATTGCAGGATATGTTTTCGGAGGCGCCGCAGGTGCCGGTGTTATGGGAGCTGTTGCCGGTTATAGCATGGGTTATATGAATGAAGCTAAAGGCGGTATTAATGAAGTCTGGAAAGATCATGATATAAATAATCCCACTAAATTGACAGGATGGTCCTACCATACTTCCGAGTTTGGTCATCAGGAACCTCATTACTACACCTATACAGAACAGGTTTCTCATACAGGACATAATTCAGACGGAACTACTTATACCTATTATACTACAGAACAGAAAACCGGTGTTTATTATACTTATAAACATGATGGTTATTACCATAATTACAATCCACAAATAGACTGGCAGAAAGTAGGGGATTTTAAAACCCCTCATCTGGTTAATGAAAATCTTATAGGTCCTTTTGCAGGAGCAGGTATAGGTATTGCTGCAGGAGCAGCAGGAGGAGGAATTGTTGAAGGAATAAGTTCAGCCCTTCTCGGTACTACTACTACACTTTCTAAACTGGGTACTTTAAGCGGAGGCGGAGTGGGGATAGGAGCTGCAGTGGGCACTGTTATAGGAGCAGCAGCAGGTTATATGGCAGGTAAAATACAGGAAAATAAAAATGTTGTTATTACAAGGACTTATCCTGTTCCTGTAACTGAAGAAAAATATATGGGGGAAATTCCGAGTGACTGGACTCAGTATGATTGGACTGGATTTGATTTTGGCCCCCATCACAGTCCCGACAGTTCTCCAAATGGAAAGACTTCTGTCGTAAAAACTGCCCCTGTACTGAATGAAGAAGGAAAACCTGTTATGACTGATAAAACTGAAACCATTGAGAGCAAGAAATATACAAAGGTATCAGGAGCAGCTATAGGAGCTGCAATCGGTGCAGCCGCAGGAGCTCTGGCTTCAGTAGCGATTCAGCTTATTTAGTGATCGGTAATGAGTGACGGGTAATGGGCAGAACAGTGTTCTGCCCCTGCAGGTCTTACGTCTCACAACACTACCACCGCGGTATCTGCTGAAGTATCACCCATATTTCCTTCATATCCTGAAATCTATCTTCAGGCTTTTTAGACATACATTTCATTATAAGATCATTCATCTGTTTTGAGATATTCTCCCTTTTCATAAGAGGTGGCACAGGAAGTGAATACTGATGAGCACTTATAAGCTGTGTATCAGGAAGATTAAAGGGTAATTCACCTGTAATTATCTCATAAAGAAGAACTCCGAAACTATATATATCTGTTCTGTAATCAACCTTCTTCTCCCCTGCTCCTGCCAGTGCTTCACACTGTTCAGGGGAAGCATAGGCTAAATGTGCTACAGTTCCTCCAAAGATAGTTTTCCCTGTAGTGGGATCAATCTTTTTAGCTCCTCCAAAATCGCACAATCTGGCAGTTTTTCCGGAAAACATAATATTATCAGGAGCCAGATCCTGATAGATTATATTATTCTGATGAAGCAGCTGAAGCATTTCAGATATCTGAGAAGATAATTCAAGTATTTCTGATATTTCCATTCCTCCGGGTTTTTCTCTTAATATATCAGATAGAGAACGATCAAGTAGTTCCATAGCAAAATAAGTTTCTCCCATGCTATCAGGTATAACATTAACAACATAAGGAAGATTAATTTCCATTAATAATTTATATTCTCTCTGAAGCTCTTTTTTTATTGACTCATTTAGATGATGTTCAGGGTGTAATATCTTAAGGGCAACTGTACGAAGTGAAACAAGATCAAAGGCTTCCCATATCTTTGCATTTGCACCGCTCCCTATATCTCTGATAAGAGCAAATCTTCCCACTCTGTCTTTTGAAAGCATTTCAAGCATTTTCCCCACACCGGTATATTCAGGATCACATTTATAAATTTTTTCATATATAACTCTGGCTTTATTGTAATCTTCTTTCAATATGAGATCTTCAGCAAAAATCCTGTGAATCTTAAGTCCTTCCACTTCTTCTTCAGGATTCTGAAGAGGAAGATTATTCAATATGGCAGAAGCTTTCTCATGGTTATTCAGATTTATGAAATCCAGGGCAAGCCATGCCCATAATTTATGGTCTGTCTTTAAGGAATTTATTTCAAGGGAAGCCTCAAGAAGATTTACACCTTTTTCCCATTCACTGTGGGCAATGTAATAATTATGAATATGTTCAAGGGCTTTCTGTAATTTTTCTTCTGTCCATGAAGCAACATTTTTTTCCAGTATAAGTCTCTCCAGAAAAGCAATATCTTTCGGATTATAGCTTTTTCTTTCCAGATAGGTCAATGCCAGTCTGTCTCTTACATCTTTATAGTCAGGGTCAAGCTCCAGGACCATTTCAAAACAATCCTGAGAATCTTTAAATTCACCTTTAGTAAAAAATAAAAGACCGAGATTGTAATATCTCTGAGGTGAATCAGAAGGAAGTTTCAAAAATTCCTTTCTCGCAGGTTCATCTTCCCCTGTTTTTATATAAAGCTGTCCGAGTAATTCAATAACTTCTCTGTTCTCTTCTATGTTTTTTATCTCTCTGCAGTATTTAATTGCCTTTTGAAGATTTTTCTGGTTTTCAGGAAATAATTCAAAATAAGTCCTGGCGAGAAGATAATAAATCCTGTCCTCTTTAAAACCTTTTTCTATAGCCATTTCCAGAACATTTATTATTTCAGACTTTTCGTTGATCTTAAATAAAAGATCTGCCAGTATAAGTATTTCTTCTTTTTCTGGTGATTGTCTCATAAGAGACTGAAGATGTTTTATAGATTTCGCCATATCATTTTTAAGAAGATAATATTTACTGAGTTCTCTGTAAACTTCTACAGGAAGTGAGCCTCTCTCTGAAGCTCTCTCAAGGAAATTCATAGCTTTTTCCACATCTCCCCTTTTTCGAGAGAATTCTCCAAGCTTAATAAGAGAGTTCATATGTTCCAAGTTACTTATAATTTTATTATAAATTCTCTCTGCAGCATGTTCATTACCACGGGCTTCCTGTTCCTTTCCCATAGAATATAAGATTTCAGATATATAATAAAGAAGAACTGCTTCATCTTCAGGGAAAATCTTTAAATAAGCGTAAAGAATAGGAAGTTCAGAAGAAGAATATCTTCTGGCTTTAAGAACAAGTCTCGCACCTTCTTCTATTACATAATTTTTCTGATAAGAAGAAAGCTTTAAAGATATAGTATAAGCTTTTTTCCAGTGTATGAGAGATGAGGAAATATCTCCTAATTCAGCTGATAGTTCTGCAAGGTTAATAAGTGCTTCAAGATAGTTTTCTGTTATATCAGAACTTCTGCGGATAAATTCTCCAAAATCATAGGAAGCAGATTTCAATCTCCCGAGGAATCTGAGAAGAAGACCTCTTTCCAAATAGACTGAAATATCAGTAATACCCCCCTCTATGGCAATGGTATACCACTTGAGAGACTCTATATGTTTTTCCTTTTTATCCAGTATTTTTGCAAAGACAAAGGCTCCTTCAGAGGAAAATTTCACCCCTTTTTTATATAAGGTCTCAAGAATCTCATAAGAATCCTGGATTTTATCTATATAATAGTAAACAAGGGCAAGCCTTTCCAGAGATACAGGATCTCCCGGTGAATTCTTATGGAGGGAAAGAAAATATCTATAGGCTTCTTCATAGGATTTCCTGGAGAGGGCAATTTCTCCGAGAGCCAGAGTGGCATCCCGATCATCAGGATATAAAGAAAGCAATTTTTTAAAATATTCCAGAGAAAGTCCTTCATCAGTATTTCTGTATATTTTCCCCAGTTCTCTGATAGATTCCGGGTCATTATCGGAAAATCGCTCCAGTATAACCCTGTATAATTCCGATGACTTTTCTGTATTTCCCTGATATAGATATAACCTGGCCAGTTTCAGATAAGTATCCCTGTGAGTTAATTCATCAACAGATATGAGATTGATAAATTTATTCGCTCCATCATATCTATGAAGATGCAAATTGAGTCTGGCAAGATAATAAAGAATATCTATAGAAACTAATTCTTTCATATTTTTATGATAAATTTTTTCTAAGGAGGGAAGTACTTTTTTAATTAAATCCACAGGAGGATCAGATCTATCAAAGAAATAGGAGCAGACTTCAATAAACAAAGGATCAATACAGGAATGTTCCAGAGAGGTCAATAAAAAAGAAGATCTTAATTTCTCATCAGAAGATCCATAATTTAAAGCTCTTCTATATAATTGAAGGGCTCTTAAATCTCTTTTTTCTTCTCTGACATAAGAATCTGCAAGAGACTTAATAATGGAAGAAGTTATCTTATGCCAGAAATCTCCTGTATACCTCTCAGGGTCTGACAAAATGATAGAGTAAGCCTTTTCCTGTTCAATCACAGAGGAGTCAGATAATTCAGAATAAACCCGCATAAGGAAATTAGCAGAATCCTGTGGATATAAAATCAGGGCCTTTCTGTAAATTTCCCCTGCAATTCTGTCTGAGGTTCTCTCTATTAATAAAGCACTGGCACATATATTTATAAGTTCTTTATCTTCCGGTGTGCGAGTATATTTATCTAAATAAACCTGGAGTGCAAAACTATCAAGTCTTCTCTCATGAACATACAGGGCTACAAGGAAGTCATTAACTGAATTCTTTAATTCCCCGTCAATATTAGCTCTTAGAGAGTCTCTGTATATCTTTAAAGCTTCCTGTTCTTTATCACTGTTAGAAAGATATCTGTTAACCAGAATCTCCAGTAATTTATCTTTTTGTGGAAAATCTTCTACTCTAAAATATATATCTCTATATAATTCCAGTGAAGGAGGATCTTTTCTGTCATTCATAAGCAGAGCTCTTACAAGAACTATAAGATTATCTTTATCAGAGGGATTTAATTTATAACATTTTTCATAAATAGCTATAGAAGTCTCTGAATGTTCCTCTCTTTCCTTCAGAATTTTTGAAAGAAAAAGCGTATTAGCCACTTTATCCGGATTAAGAGAAAATATGTGAAAGTAATTCTCTATGGCATCAGAAGAAATATCTTTGTTCTGAAGATAAGTGTCATTTAATATATCAAGTAATATATAATCTACACGATTATTTTTTAACAATTTCTTATAAAGATTTACTGTAGAAGATTCCATGATTTTTCCGGCCTTAAGAGTACCTGATAAAATAGATAGGGTAAAATTTTTTATAGAATTTAAATTCAGAAAACTTCTATAGACATTATAGAAAAACAAAAGTTCTTCTTCTCTGGATACCATAAACATTCTGAAAGGAGAAAAGCATTTTAATAATTCTTCATCAGAAAAGAGTGAAGATAATTTACCGGTATAAGAAGTTTTAATTCTTATCCTGTCTTTAAACTGACTCTGAAGGGATGGGAAAAAACGATTAAATATCTTAAGATCCCTTTCGTTAATCTCAAAACGAAGAAGATTTGCAAGAGCCCACTCTCTCTTCTTTTTATCTCCCGTAAGATTATAGGCCAGAAAGAGGTGTAAATAAATTAAGCCGCATTCAAGATCCACCATAAGAGCCTCACGAAAAAATTTAAAACCTTCATTCCAGTTTTTAAAGATTTTACTTCTGAAAGCCTTTATTATTATAATAAATCCCTTATAACTCAATGCCAAAGGGTTATTTGAATCAAACCTTAAACAATCATTCAGCTCTTTAAGGGCATAATCCAGTTTATCAGTTTCCAGATAGATTAAGGCCCGCCATAACCGTATAAAGGGTCTATAAAATAAATCTGAATCATATAAAATAGCTTTCAAGGAAATTTCAAGTGCTCTTTCTGTATTACCGGTAATGTAATAGGCATCCATAAGATATAAAAGCAAAGGAATACTATTTTCTTTCTTAATTAAAGCTTCAAGATGAAGGATAGCTTCTGAATAATTACCTTCTTTAAGAGCAATTTCAGCCAGATAAGCAAGGAGGTAGGGGGAATCCTCTTTTTTTTTCAGGGCTTTTTCAAAGAATTCCTTTGCTTTATCATAATGGTTATACAGGTAAAAGGCTCTGCCGAGTAAAATCTCGCCATCCACACCCAGTTCTGCCAGTTCAAAAGCCTTCTGGTAACAGGAAAGACCTTCTTCGAATTGAGTTAATCCTTCAAGACACAATCCTTTATAGAGAAAGAGTGACGAAGAATATGAATAGATAGAAATAGTATTATCAAGATATTTCAATATAATATCCGGAGAACCTCTTTGAAGAAGAATCCAGGAAAAATTTCTTACTGTTACAGGTTCAAAGTCATCAATAGAAAGAAAAGGATTTACATCTTTAAAATCTTCCTTACCTTCCTGCCAGGAAATAAGCTTCTGTGCTGAAAGCAGATAATTTTCCGAAGGAGAAATTACTAAAGCCCTCTTTATATAATGAGAAGCTTTAGAAAACTTCCCGAAATAGGCCATAACCATTCCCATATAATAAAGAGTAAGAGGAGATTTCTTATTCAATTTAAGGGAGACTTTAAAACATGACAGAGCTTCAGCGGAACGATTTTCCTTAAGATATAAAATTCCCTCCATAAGATACACAAGGGATTTCATTAATTTATAAAGGAAATAATCCTCTTTTGGTGTTTTAAAAAAAGATATGGATATATTCTCTATTTCTTTTAAGAGACTCTCCAGGGGAGAAAAGTCTCTTTTATTAAAATACCAGAGAGAAAGGAAGAAAAGACTCTGAAAATAAAAAAATTTTATCTTAGTTTTATCAGGACCGGAGGAAGATTTATTGAAAGCTTCCTGAAAAGCTGAAACAGCTTTAGAATAATCCCTGATAAACCAGTAGAGAAGACCAAGATTAAAAAAAGAAGAAAAAGACTTACTCTTAAATTCCCGAAGGGCCTGTTCAATATCTCCCTCTTTCAGATAATTAATTCCCAGTTTATACTCTTCAGGCTCTTCAATTAAATTTAAAATCTCCTGGAGAAAACTTTCTTCTCTTAAGGCTAAATTATAATTATTATTCTTCATTGTCCCGGACTTTATAAACTTTTTGTCAACCTGCTGATCTGAGCATAAATAATTGATATTTAAAAATTCTGTAAGCCAGAAGGAATAAGAATTCCCTTCTTTTTACTTCTCACTTCAGTATTATACAACTCTAGATTTTCTTTTACAATAACAGATCTGAAAGGAATTAAAGTCTTTCTAACGAATAAAAGACAGACAAGGGGGGAATTAAAAGTGCCAAAAATAGGAATTGAAGCAGACAAATTTTTTAAAGAACATTTAGAAAAACATTATGAAGAACTATCCAAAAGAATAGGGGAAAGTGTTCAGAAAGCTATAAAAGAAGAGTTATATTCTCAGGATAAAAAAATCACCCTGGAAGAAGCCATTCAAAATACTATACTTACCTCTGTAGGTGCGGCAACAGGAGAAATAATAACCTTTTTAGTAAGTGCCACTGCAAGAGCCATAGAGGTAAATAATGCAAAACTCTACTTTGAACTAATAGGAAGTAAGAAGAGTAAATCAAGAAAACCAAAAAGTAATGAATGAATGGTTTTATAAGAGTTTAATTGAGATATACGAGGAATCTACGAAATATATCCATAATCCATCTATAAATCCCTGTGGACGATGTTTGAGATGTTGTTCTATAGAAGCAGGTCTGGGAGTGTATCTTATGGAATATGACTGTATAGAAGAGTACCTCAATAATCCGGAGGCAGTGCAGTCTTTTAAAGATTATATTAATAGAATAAAAAAAGAGAGAAAATTTCTATATCTTATTTGTCCTTTTTATGATATGCGAAGGAGAAGATGCAGTATATACATAGTTCGTCCTATGTCCTGCAGACTTTACCCATATTATTCTACAAAAGAAGATATATGTTTCGAGAATTGTCCTTTAAAATCTAAGGTTCAAATTCTTACAGAAGACAATGTCTGTGATTTATTGCCTTTTCTGAAAAGATATTATCTCTTAAAACATCTTTATGATGACCATGAAGCAGACAGTACACAGGTGACAGGTGAAAGATGAATTACTTATTCTCCATCACCCATCAGCCATAACTTTATAACTGTACACCACAGTAAGGACAGTACCACTTGGGTGGTTCGAAGGACCCAAAGATAATATCAGATCTTCCCTTTGGTGCTCCTTCACAATATGCTTCTAATGACACTATACTGTTACAGTGAGGGCAGGAAGCATATCTCCTTGCAGGTGGCAAAAGATGAACCATAGCAACAAGAAGTTCATATTCATAAAGTATATCTGTAAGTTCTGCATGTAATTCATCTGAAAGTTTTGGTTCTAACTGTTTCATTTTATCATAGATTTTCTGATGTTGTTCTGCCACTTCATCAGGGGTTATTTTGTTATCCAGAAGATACTTTCTTATACCCTTTAATTTAGCTAAATAAATCTCATCACCTTTTTGATCAAACCATCCATCTCTGGCCACGTAGACTCCTCCTCTTTAATAAATAATATTAATTATTCTATTCGACCTTTGATGAAAAATACCCTTCAAGATAAATTATGAAGTTTTTTATTTCTATATTATCTTCTCCGGGAAAAATAACAGTAATAAGATTCCATTTATTCTGTCCCGTAATAGAAGAAAAGAAAACATTTGAAAAATCAGTTGTCTTAATTTTATTATTAAAAAACCAGTAATAAAGAGTCTCTTTACTGTTATTCTTTATTAGAGTCAATTTAACTGTTTTCAATGAAGGAGTAAAAGATACTATTTCTTCATTATAAACCAGATATCCACTGGCTTCATAACATACCCTGGGAGAATGAAGAACATTGGGTGTCCCGGCAGAGGATATGAGAGTAACAATATATTTACCATACTGTGATTTTAAAATTCTCACCCCTGAAGAGACAACAAAACCCTTTTCTTCCTCACCAAGGGAAATATTAACACCATTAAAAATTCCCAGCCTTTCAGGAAGTTCTTTCTCTGAAACTTTCTGTTCCATCTTATTTATTCTTCCGTTAAAAATAGAAAGAATTATTAGAAAAATAGAAAGGGCAATTTCAAAGAAGATGTTTTTTTGCATAAGAAATATACTCCTGTAAGAGTGAGACAAAAATAAAATATTCCTATAATATTATGAAATATTATACTTTCTTCACCCTGGAGAAAAATACGAAGATGTGCTATAGAAACAATCCTTATTATATTACACATAAGGGCAAATACAATAGAAACAGGGAGAAGCAACATTATCTTCTGTCTCATAAACAGTCCCATAATAACTAAAAAAAAGATCGTAAAAAACAAATATTTAGAGCCAGAACAGGGGGCACCTACATCCAGTCTTATCTGATTAAGAAAAAGCATTGTACCATGAAGGTCTACCTCTACCTGAGTAAACCGGAGAAAAACTGCAGCCATAATTGTAGAAAACCGGCGAAGAAAATAACCGAAAAACAAATTTATGTGATTTGTCCAGGGCAGCATTAAGAATAAAAGAAATAAAACAGAAGGATTCTCTTTTATATTTTCACTAAAATAATAGTAAATAAGAAGGGAAAGAGAGAGAATAAAAAGCAGTGCCGATATAATGTTTATTCCCATATTTCTTATAAAAATAGAGATGACACAGGTTAATCCTGTAATCAATAAGAGATAAGAACTGCCTTTTTTAATAACAAAACCGTTTTTCCACAGATAAAGAAAAAAAGCAAAAAGAGCAAGGTAGCCGTAAGAATCATATCCTTTTTCCGTCCAGGAACGAAAAAGCCATATAAAGTCAATGCGATAAAAAAAGAGAAGGGAAGCTAAGAGGAAGTGAAAGGTGAGACGTGAGACGTGAGATATTAATCTTTCAGAAATATACGGTAATGGATGTAATCTTTTCACTTCTTTCTCACCTTTCACTTCTGCTCACTGCTCATTAAGGACAGAACAGTGTTCTGCCCCTGCACATCTCACATCTCTCTTACCACCGCATTCCTCCGGGACTTATACCAGATAAACCCTGAAAATACAAGAAGGGTAATTATTATAAAGACAGTCTCGGGCTCAGGTATTGAAGGAGCACTCATCTCTCCCTGATAGTGTCTGTCTATATCGAATTGTTTGTATTGTTCTTCTGTTTCAAGGACAATAAAAGCAGTGTAAGGTGTAACCATATAATAATCTCTCCCCAGTTTAATAAGATCTTCAAATTCCTGTTTGGAAAGACTGTTCTTTAGATCCTTATGATAGCCTTCCAGAATATAATTATAGGCCCATAATCGAGCAATATGATCCCTGGAAACCTCCCTGGGAGCGTGTTTTATCTCAAGATTTTGAGTTGCTTTTTTTTCTGATAATTCTTTTATATTTATATTAAATGTTCGGAGAAGTTCTTGTCCTTCGGTATTCTGTATGCTTATTGAACCGGAGACAGGCTTTGACTGCGGTATTCTCATATAAATATATACAGGATTTAATGGGGAAAGTAAAAATTTTTCACCCGGAACAGGTAATAAAGACTTATTAGAAGAAATACAATTACAGGTTATTTTATATTTACCTTCTTCCAGAATCGCTTTTTCTAACCTGTAAAAGGCATCTTCAAAATTGGCAGGGTCCTTCACTCTTAAGATCTCTCCATTGGAAGAATTTATAAGCTCTGTAAGAAAAGAATTTTCCTCATAATTGATTAAAATCATACCTGCTGTGATACCTGGAGTACGGGAGATTTTCTGCAGACAGTATTCACCTCCACCTGTTATAAGAGGATGAGAACTGTGAATTATACCAAAGAATACTGGTTTTTCCTCATAGCCTGCAGGAAAGAAATTATTTTCCATAACTGGAACAATATCAATTCCTCCATAGGCTTTAAGACCTGACAGGAAGTCTCCTGCCTGTTTTAGATTTTCAACATCGGGACTCTGGGGAACTGTAAATAATTTTTTAACCTCAAAGTTTGCTGCTACAATATTAAATTTATCTCCTGGATTAAGATGTTTGATTGATTCCATTATGGCTTTTTTACCTGGGTCAAAAAATTTATCCCTTTCCATAGGATGGGTAGAGTCCAGAAAATAAGTTACACTTACAGGAGAGCGTTTTCTCTTACTAAAATCAGGGGAAAAAGGTATCTGAAGATAAATAAAATTATCACTTCTGGATGTTAATATCTCAGGCCTTTTGCCCGGGGATTCTATAAAAATCTCAAATTCCGCTGGTATAAAACCAGAAATATTACCTTCGGCTCTTTTTTCATTTTTCCCCAGAGCAGATATATGGATATTCTTTGAATTACTCAGGAGATTGAATTTATCTTTATAAGAACGAAAATCTATAATAGCAGAAGTTTTAGCATTCTCGTGAATATCGAAATTTCCATTTAAAATTGCAACAGGTTTGAAAGACATTCCCCTTTCTCCCGGACTTAAAGGTGAAGTTACACCTATTCTAACCTTTCGGGGTAGTTCTGGCTCTACAGGAAAAACCTTTAATTCATAAAGATTTTCACCAAGCCATGTAATTATCGCAGGG
>JAKJGF010000066.1 GCA_022704525.1 Bacillota bacterium
TGTAACAGGATCATAGATTTTGCGTAAGAGCCCGGACAGAGACAGACTTGTGAGATGAATACTAACTTGTCTGTTGCGGTACTAAGTACCGCCACAGGTAAAAAAGTATCCAAAAAACATATATACCTGTCTCTGTCCGGGCTCTGGAGCAAAAGATATGCCGTCAAAGGAGAAAATTATAACTTAAATAAATACAAAACTGTATATTCTTGTAATAACAGATTTCATTGTAACAGGATCATAGATTTTGCGTAAGAGCCCGGACAGAGACAGACTCGTGAGATGAATACTAACTTGCCTGTGGCGGTACTAAGTAGCCTCAAGGTTGAATTTAATACATTTTGTAGCAAAATAGTATTAATTTTATATTCTTGCTAGATTACATTAAAAATGTTAAAATATCTCATAAACTTTTTTGTAAGAGGTGAGATTATTTTGAAACTTGTAGAGTGTGTTCCAAACTTCAGTGAAGGACGAAACAAATCTGTAATAGATGCTATAACAAAAGAAATTCAACATGTTCCGGACATAACCCTTTTAGATGTAGATCCAGGTGCAGATACTAATAGAACTGTAGTTACATTTATAGGCTCTCCGGAACAGATTAAAATAGCTGCTTTTAATGCCATAAAAAAAGCTGCAGAACTTATAGATATGGCCGGTCATAAAGGTGCTCACGCAAGGATAGGCGCAACTGATGTGTGTCCCCTTATACCTGTAAGGGAAGTAACTATGGAAGAATGTGTAAAACTGGCAAATGAACTCGGTAAAAAAGTGGGAGAAGAGCTTCATATACCTGTTTATTTATATGAGGAAGCAGCAAAAAGTCCTGAAAGAAAAAATCTGGCTACTATAAGACAGGGAGAATATGAAGGCCTTAAAGAAAAATTGAATGATCCTCTATGGAAACCGGACTATGGAGAAGCTATCTTTAACTCCCGTGCAGGAGCTACAGTAATAGGAGCCAGAGAATTTCTTATAGCATATAATGTTAATCTCAATACAAAAGATAAGAAACTGGCAAGAGAAATTGCTATGAACATAAGAGAAGCAGGCAGAGCAAAAAGAGATGGACAGGGCAAAATCTTAAAAGATGAAAAGGGCAATACAATAAAAATCTCTGGAACATTGAAAGCAATAAAAGCAGTAGGATGGTATATAGAAGAATACGGTCAATGTCAGGTTTCAATAAACCTCACAAATTACAGGATAACACCTCCTCATATAGCCTTTGAAGAAATCAGAAAAGAAGCAGATAAGCTTGGAGTTCTGGTAACAGGAAGTGAGATAGTCGGACTTATACCTGAAGAAGCCATGTTAATGGCAGGAAAATATTTTCTTGAAAAACAGGGGCAATGTCCCGGAGTTCCAAAAGAAGAAATAATTAATATTGCCATAAAATCTATGGGGCTTAACCAGCTATATCCCTTTGAACCGAAAAAGAAAATAATAGAATACAGGGTTACAAAAGATGAAGCAAATCTGATTGATCTATCTCTTTCCAGATTTATCGATGAAGTTTCAACATCTTCACCTGCCCCCGGTGGAGGAAGTGTATCTTCCTTATGTGGTGCATTAAGTGCTGCTCTGTCTTCTATGGTGGCAAACCTTACCTATGGAAAAAAGGAATATGAAGAAAAATGGGAGGAAATGAAGAAATTAGCTATAGATAGCCAGGATCTAAAAGCTCGTTTTCTGGAAGGGATTAATAAAGATACTGAGGCTTTTAATCAGGTTATGGAAGCTTTTGCTCTTCCAAAGAAAACTGAAGAAGATAAAAAAAATAAAGAATTGGCAATACAGGAAACTACAAAAAAAGCAACTATAGTTCCACTTAATATTTTACGTTATAGCCTGAAAGCACTTGAATTAGCAAAAAAGGCTGCCCTTATGGGTAATATAAATTCCATAAGTGATGCAGGCGTATCGGCCCTTACAGCCTATGCTTCAGCAGAAGGGGCCTATTATAATATAAAAATAAATCTGAAATCTATAAAAGATAAGGAATTTAATGATAAAATCGAAAAAGATGCAAATCAAATTCTAAATAAAGTTAAAGATATGACCAGAGAAGTCAGAAAATTAGTATTGGAAAAACTTACCATACAATAATTTAAATTATTAGCTTCAGTAAAAATAAACCTTTTATGTTTAAAGCTATCAGTAATCAGCTTGAGGAAAAAAGCTGAAAGGTGAAAGCTAATAATAATTTATAAAAGAAATGGAGAATTAAGTTATGGCAAAAAAAGATAAAGAAAAAAAAGAAAAAAAAGAAAAAAAAGAAAAAAAATTAAAGGAGAAAAAAGAAGTAAAACCTGAGGAGAAAAAAGAAGTAAAACCTGAGGAGAAAAAAGAAGTAAAACCTGAGGAGAAAAAAGAAGTAAAACCTGAGAAGAAAAAAGAAGTAAAACCTGAGAAGAAAAAAGAAGTAAAACCTGAGAAGAAAAAAGAAAAAAAATTAGAGGAGAAAAAAGAAGTAAAATCTGAGGAGAAAAAAGAAGTAAAACCTGAGGAGAAAAAAGAAGTAAAACTTGAGGAGAAAAAAGAAGTAAAACCTGAAGAGAAAAAAGAAGTAAAACCTGAGAAGAAAAAAGAAAAAAAATTAGAAGAGAAAAAAGATGAAGAATTTGAATATGATGATATAGGTGACGAAGAGGAAGATGAAGATGAAGAGGAAGAGGAAGAACTTGAATATGATGATATAGGTGATGAAGAGGAAGATGAAGAGGAAGATGAAGAATTTGAATATGATGATATAGGTGACGAAGAAGAAGATGAAGAGGAAGGTGAAGAATTTGAATATGATGATATAGGTGACGAAGAGGAAGATGAAAAGGAAGATGAAGAATTTGAATACGATGATACAGGTGACGAATACGAAGATGATGAAGACGAATACGAAGATGATGAAGACGAATACGAAGATGATGAAGACGAATACGAAGATGATGAAGACGAATACGAAGATGATGAAGACGAATATGAAGATGATGAAGACGAATATGAAGATGATGAAGACGAATACGAAGATGATGAGGATGATTTTGTTCATAAAGGTAAAACCCGGGCAGTTGTAGGAAAGATTTCAATTACAGATGAAGATATAGAAAAGATTGTTTCAAGGATCAGCGCCTTAGCCCCTCATCAAACACCGCAAAAATCAGGAAAACCCCCCAAGGAAGTCATCAATGAAAGAGCTTACAACCATAGCCTTGAAATACTGAAAGTGCTTATACCCCTGTCAAGTCTGGATAAGAAAAAGCCTTTCCCTGATTATATGATATGGATTTATGAAAGTATAGCTGCAAGGCTTTTTGATATATATGTAAAAGATAGACCTGAAAAGCGCAAACCCCCTGAAGCACCTAAAGGTGCTGCTGCCTTGGTGGATGAATTTATTAGTAAAAAAGGGAAATAAATCGTAATGCGTGATACGTTTCCGTATCACGCATCAACCCCCGCCTATTAATAAAATTGCCTCCCATTTATGATAAAAGACATACAAGTCTGAGAAGCAATCTTTGCTCACCCCGGCAAGGGTGGGATTTGAACCCGTAGAGCCCATTAAACAATTTTGGTGCCTTGTTTGTAAGCTTCTCATGTCAGAGTATGTCTTGAAGTTATTATAACACAAATTAAAATAATTGTCTAAAAACTTTCCAGAGACTGTTCTATCACTTCCGCCACATCCATTACCTTCAATTCCTTCTGTTTGGCCTTGAGGCCATCTTCAAACATAGTAAGACAGTAAGGACAGGCGGTGCATATCTTCTCTGCTCCTGTTTTAAGGGCATCTTCTGTTCTTGTTTCGTTTATTCTGGTCCCCAGATGTTCTTCCATCCACATTCTTCCTCCACCGGCACCACAACAGAAACTCTTTTCGCCCCATCTGTCCATCTCAATTAATTTAATCCCTTCTACAGACTTAAGAATTTCTCTGGGAGGATTGTAGATATCATTATGTCTTCCAAGATAACATGAGTCATGATAGGTCATAGTACTATTAAGAGGTATTTGAAGTTTTATTTTTCCACTCTTTAACAGTTCCTGTATAAATACTGAATGATGAATAACCTCATAATTTCCTCCGAATTGAGGATAATCTTTCTTAAAGGAATTCATACAGTGAGGACACAGGGCTATAATCTTTTTCACATTATAGCCCTTTAAAATTTCCACATTTTCCTGTATAAGCATCTGAGCCAGGTATTCATTACCCATTCTTCTTGCCGTTTCACCGCAGCATTTTTCTTCTGTTCCCAGAATGGCAAAACTGATATTTGCAGCTTTCAATATTTTCACAAGAGCTGTAGCTACCTTTTTATTCCTATCATCAAAGGAACCTGCACACCCCACCCAGAGGAGATAATCTACACTGGAATCTTCTCCCATAATTTTAACTTCCAGATCTTTCGCCCAGTCAGCTCGAGCAGAAAAACCTATGCCCCAGGGATTTGAATTATTTTCCATATTTGTAAAACATCGCTGTACTTCCTGAGACATGGAACTATCATCAAGGACAAGGGTTCTTCTCATATCTATAATCTTATGGATATGTTCTATGAAGACGGGGCAGGCATTCTGACACCCCATACAGGTTGTGCATGACCATATAACATCATCTGTTATTACTTCTCCCACAAGTTTCTTTGTAAGAATTTTCGGCTCATTTTCCTGATTTTCTTCTTTACTATTTTTCTTTAACAGGAGAGGAGCTTTTTTCTTAAGATGTTCCTTTAAATCATGAATGAGATGCCAGGGACTGAGTGGTTTTTTTGTAAGATAGGCAGGACAATTCACCTGACATCTGCCACATTCGGTGCAGGCATAAAGATCAAGAAGCTGTTTCCAGGTAAATTCTTCTATTTTAGTAATACCGAAGGTTTCTCTGCTCTCATCTTCAAGATCCAGTTTGGAAAGTTCCACTTTCGGTCTGAAAGAACGAAAGAATATGTTCGGAATTGAACCGAGGAGATGAAGATGTTTTGAATGTGGTATATATATAAGGAAAATAAGTATTACAAGATTGTGTGCCCACCAGAAAACTTTATGGAGGGTTTCTGAACTCACCCCGGCCAGAATACCTGCGGCAAAATTGGAAACAGGAATATATGTAGCATTTATGGCAAGAGAGGAATCTTTATGTAAATTCATCATAATACCGCGGTCAATAAACATAGCAAATATGAGAATTGTTATAAGACCTAACACTATAAGGGCATCCATTTTTGCCCCTGGATCATCAATTTTAAGTCTCTCAGGCTTTAGAATAAATCTTCTTACAAGAGAAACGGCTATAGCCGCAAGAACCAGAACACCAAATATGTCCTGAAGAGATAAAAGTAAAGTATACACTGGCCCGAGAAATTCAAAAGATATTTTATAATAAAATCCATTTAAAAAACTTTCTGCCGTACCTATGGAAAGGACTATAAAACCCCAGAATATAATAAAATGACCTATTCCAGCAACTTCTTTAAGTACCCTTAACTGACCAAAGACATATAAAATTACAGATTTTATCCTTTCCGGTATATTATCAAATCTCTCTTCCTTTTTCCCCAGAAGAAGAAATTTGTAGAGTCTATAAACAGAATTAAGAAAAAATAAAACTGCTATTAGAGTTAAAATTACCAGTATAATATTTTCTGGAAACATATTTAATTAATTTACTCCTTTCGTTATTAAGCATTCAGCTATCAGTGGGCAGCAGTCAGCTTTCATAAGTAGCTGATAGCTGATAGCTGATAGCTGATAGCTTCTTAAAGCTCTTTAGCAATCTCTTTAAAGATTTCTAATATATCTAAATCAAAATGCCCTTTCATATTTTCCATTATTTCTATTGCCATTTCCCTGGTGAAAGCCTTTTTTTGTCCTTTTTCATCTCTTCTGTAAACTCTTTCTGTTGTGAGTGCACTATATACATCTGCTACAGTAAGTATTCTTGAAAGGAAAGGTATCTCTTCACCTTTCAAACCATCTGGATAACCTGTACCATCATATTTTTCATGATGATGTCTTATATATCTGGCAATTTTTTCAAAACCAGGAAGATCATCAAAAAAAACGGCGCTTTCTACAGGGTGTTTTTTTATAATTTCAAATTCCCAGGGTTCAAGTTTTCTGGGGGCATTTAATATATCATCAGGCACTTTTATTTTTCCTATGTCATGAAGAGTAGCCGATAATTCTAAATCATTTAAATCCTTTTTACTGAGTTTCATTTTTTTTCCTATAGCAAGGGCTATCCTTGTTGTATCCCTGCTGTGTTTGCCAGTATAAGCATCTTTACTGTCCAGTGCCTGATTTATAATCTCCATATAAAGAAGTTGTGTCTGTATGTTTTTACTCTGTATTTTTTCCAGTATCTTTTCCAGAACCAGGACAACATCGGGATTATAAGCGGTTCCGCTTTTCTTTTTTATTCTGGCAAGTGCTTCTTCCGGGGATAAAGCCAGGTAATCAGGATGGATCATTTCCTGATAATCATTGGCCACTCTTAAAATTTGAGCGCCCGCAGGCATTAATTTATAATCATTTTCCTGAAAGTATTTTATGAAATCTATCTTATCCTTTAAAGATTCAATAGTGGCTATTATTTTAGTGGAATGTTCCGGATAATCTCTTATTTTTGAGATTTCTTCTTCTGTCAGCTCTTCACCCCGTCTGTGTTTTCTCACAAGTTTTTCATCAAGAGATATCTTACCTACCTCATGGAGATATGCCGCATACTGAACATCGTCTACCAGATAGGGACAGAGTATGTCACACATTTCTTTTGCAAGAATAGCAGTATCCTTACAGTGTTCAACCTGTTCTTTACCTCCTGCAGCACTGTTTAATTTAAAAATAAGTTCCAGAATCGGTATATCACCTGTGACACTTCTAGAAACATTACTGATTTTCTTTTCTTTTATAAAATCTTCACTGAGAGAAACCCTTTCTTTTCGAAGTCTCTGTATTTTTTTCTTAACTTGAGGAAATTTTTTTATTATCTCAGTAAAATCGGCTTTACTCAGTTCCAGTAATACTGTATCAGTTATGGCAGTTACAGTAGCATCTCTTTTTTTGTTTTTATTTAAAAGAGCAATCTCTCCAAAACCTTCTCCTGTATCTATGTAAGATAATATTATCTCTTCTCCGGAGGATGATTGTCTGGTTGTCCTGAGCTTACCGGACATAACCAGATAAAATCTATCCCCTGTAGTTCCTTCTTTTATTATTATTTCACCTGTTTTATATGTTTTTTTCTGACATTTCTTTATTATATAGTTTATATCTTCAGATGTTATTCCAGCAAAGAGAGAAATTTTTGAAAGTTCTGCGGTTATATTATAATCTAAATCAACTGTTTCCTGCATAATCTCCTCTGTTATTTACAGGGGCATCCTTTGCCCCTGTAAAAATATTATTGTAAAAGTTTTTTCAATTCTTTACTCAATTCAGGGATTATCTGATAAACATCTCCCACAATTCCATAATCAGCTACCTGAAAGATATTTGCCTCAGGATCTTTATTTACAGCTACTATACATTTTGCAGCAGCCATTCCTACAAGATGTTGAATTGCCCCTGATATACCACAGGCAACATATAATTTGGGAGCTATTACTTTTCCCGTCTGTCCTACCTGATGGCTCTGTTCTATCCAGTCAGCATCTACGGCTGCTCTTGAAGCACCCATAGCAGCATTCAATACTTCTACCAGTTCTGCTACTACATTAAAACCTTCTTTTTTACCGAGTCCCCTGCCGCCGGACACTACTATATCAGCTTCTGCAACATCTAATTCCTGGACTTCACCTTTTTTAATCTCCAGAGTTTTCATTCTTGCCGGTTCAGTAGAGATTGATAACTTTTCCACTTTTACTTCCCTGTTTTTATCAGGTTCACCGAGAGAAAGAACATTGGGTCGAATAGTTGCAAGCTGAGGAGTATCTGTAAGATTAATTCTGGTTATAACCTTTCCTGTATAGATAGGACGTGTTAAGATTAATCTCCCATCTTCATTTAATTCCACTTTTGTGCAGTCTGAAGCAAGTCCCACGTCTAACCTGGCAGATAATCTGGCAGCCAGATCTCTACCACTGGAAGTAGCACCGACTAATACTATTGATGGAGTTTTATCTTTTATTATGGTAGTTAGAATTTGAGAATAAACATCTGAATTATAATTTGATAAAGAGGGATCATCCAGAAGATATATCTTATCTGCACCATAATGAGCCAGTATTGGCGAAATACCTTCTACCTTCGAACCCATAAGAACTGCCATTAATTCTCCTCCCAGCTTATCTGCCATTCTTCTTCCTTCACTGATAAGTTCAAGTGTTACTCCGGGACATTTTCCATCTCTCTGTTCTGCAAATATTAAAATTCCCTGTGACATTTTCTCACTTCCTTCAATATTAAATTATGTTGGCTTCTTCTCTCAGGAATTTAACCAGTTTAACTGCAGCTTCAGCAGGCTCTACATCTTTCAGTATAGTTCCTGCTACGCGAGCTTTAGGGAGATTCATATCAATAATATGCATTCTTGGTTTTATATCAACTCCCAGAGTATTTCCATCTATAAACTGTATTGATTTCTTTTTAGCTGCCATCTTACCTTTAAGAGAAGGATATCTCGGTTCATTCAGTCCTTTCTGAGCAGTAAAAAGTGCAGGCAATGTCACACCAACTACTTCAATACCACCTTCAATCTGGCGTTGTAATTTGGCCTCTTTCTCATAGATTTCAGCCTTTATTACTACAGGAACATGGGGGATTTTAAGAAAATCTGCCAGAAGTATTCCTACCTGAGCAGAATCATCATCTATAGCATGTTTTCCGCATATTATTAAATCATAAGGCATATTACTTATAACTTTCGCAAGAACTTTTGCCGTTCCCAGAGGCTCAATATTTTCAAAGCCGTCACCCCATATTCTTATTCCGTTTTCAACACCTCTTGCAAAACATTCTCTCACAGACTGTTCCACATCGGAAGATCCCACAGTAATAACAGTCACATCTCCTCCGAGTTTTTCTTTTACCCTCAATCCCTCTTCCAGGGCAAACTCATCATAAGGATTAATTATAAATTTTACATCTTTTGTATCAATACGATTACTTCCCGCTATTAGTTTTATTCTCGTCTCTGTATCGGGAACCTGCTTGATACAGACTATAATTTTCATTAAATTTTCCTCCTTAAGAATAAAATGTTGTTTTTATGAAAGAAATTAATTCGACAATAAGAGACATTAACCTGCTATGGTTCAAATAAAAGACCTCCAAAATTTATAAATAATCGATTTAAAGATTTCTGATTTCAGGGTAACAGTAAGATAATTCTGACTTTGTCCATAAATTGTCCTTGAAATCATGGTAGAGTACATTTAGTCGGGGTTTCCGGAAATGAAAATTAAAGTTTAATCCGATAAGTATTTCAGTCCAATTTTTATCAAATTATGGTTTTTCTCGCTTTTCAGGGTATAAACGTTTTTACCACGGATAATAAGCTCCTTACATAATTGTTCTGTTTTTCCATCCGGTTCAGCAAAGGTAATTATTATTCTGTCTGCCAGTGAGGCTACGAGATGGTTTCGATAAAGGGCTGTTTCTGTGGTTGCTCGTTTTTGGGTTTTATCAAAGGGTGATAAAAATATTATTCTTCCTTTTTGAAAAGGCTCTTTATATTCCGGCTTAATCCTCATTCCTTCAAGGCTTCTTGCAGGGCATATTATAATTGGCTGTATCCCCTGGAGGAGAATTGTGAGAACCTCTTTTTCTACCGATGAATGGAATCCTCCTATAACTGTTATTCCTTCTTTTTTAAATTTCTGCGCCATATCACAGGTCTGAAGTATTATATTGCCAGGGCATTTTAGTGAACAGAATATAGCTGTTAAGTTGTTATTAAGTATATCTAAATTGCCCAGAGTATAGATTTTTTCCGGCGCATTTTTAAGCATATATCTTTCTACTTTTTCAGGGTAGCCGGTTTTTCCTTTATGTAAGATAGTAATTTTGTCCATAAGTTTTACCTCGTAATTTATAGCCATGCTTCTTCAAATACCGGCAGATCCATACTTGGTTTAACTTTTAACCAGTCCAGAACTGCGCAGATTATTTTTTATTTCTTTTTTAAAGAAATCCAACTGTATTTTTGCCTCCGGTATTTCATAAGGCGCATATATTTCGACAGGGATATCCATTAAACTCAAATAATGAGTTAATATTGGTCCTACAGTATCCCATTCAAGCTGACCCTGTCCGCATCCAAGAGGTGGTATCGCCAGTGATGTTATACCCCATTCTTTATAGTGTTCGATCAGATATTCAAGTCCTTTGACTATATCTTCTACCCGTGAAACAGCTCGCCAGTGGCCTTTTGTAGGAAAGTTTAATATCCAGGGCGGTATGAGGGATTTATAAAGATAAGGCTGTCCAAGTTTTAATTCTTCTTTTTTACAAATGGTTTGATAATCCTGAAACATATCAGGGAATCGTTTTTTGAATTTCAGAGCAAGTCCTTTCCCCATAATGCCTACACAGTTAACTGTATTGACCAGTGTCTGTGCCTGAGAGTCAAATATATCACCTTTTAAAATTTTTATCATAATATTATTCTTCCTCATATAAAGCCACTCATTAAATAACATTATTTTTTTATAAAAGCTTATTTTTTATGATATAATATTTTTGAAAAATAGTAAATACTTTTGATTTATACAAGGAAATTTATCCAAATTTAAAGAATAAAAATGAATTAAATTTTAATATTTACAGGGTGTTACTAATGACAAAGAAAAAAACTATTGCACCTAAACAGATTAAATTATTATGGGGTTTAGCTGGTAGTAGATGTGCTATCTGTAAAGTAGAACTTATTAAGGAAAAAAATGATGGAGAAAAATTTCCAATAGGAGTGATGGCACATATTCAGGGTGAAAACTCTAATTCTGCTCGTTATAACCATAATATGACAGATGAAGAAAGATCCAGTTATAAAAACCTTCTTTTATTATGTCCTACAGACCATACTATAATTGATAATAATATTCAGGACTATACAGTAGAAAAATTAGAAAAAATAAAAAAAGACCATGAAATATGGGTTGCTAAATCTTTAAAAAATTGTATTCCTGATATAACCTTTGCAGAATTGGAGCTCATTCTTAAATATTTAATAACAACTCCTGTATCAGAAACTCCTGGAAATATTATACCGCCACAGGAAAAAATAAAGAAAAATAACTTATCTGTAGCCACAGATAATTTAATTACTATGGGATTATCTCAAAGTCTATTAGTCAAAGATTACCTGAATAAACATCCGGATATATATTTTAATGAAAGGTTAAAAGGTGGATTTATAAAAAAATATGACGATTTAAGAAAAATTCCTTTAGAGGGTGATTCTTTATTTTATGGACTTTTAGAGTTTGCTTCAAATAGTTCCAGCGATTTTAAAATTCAAGCTGCAGGGTTAACTGTACTGGTTTATTTCTTTGAATTATGTGAGGTTTTTGAAAAATGATTATTCCCAATAAAAGCATAAGATTATCAAATTCACTATTAGGTATGGGATCACAGGTAATTCTTAGTTTAAAAACTCCACAAACAATATCTTCCCTGTGGGAAAGAGTTCGTAAATATGAGGAAATAAAAACCTATGAAAAATTTATTCTTACGCTGGATTTATTATATATTCTTGGATTAATTGATTTTGAAGAGGGGATTCTTAAGAAAAAATATTATGATAAAATCAGTTCGCAGTAATAATAAAAATTTTAAAGAAGTTCATTTTGATACTGGATTAAATATAATTCTTGCCGAAAGAATCAGAACATCTACTGATAAAGATTCCAGAAATGGTTTGGGGAAAACCACTCTTATAGAAATTATACATTTCTGTCTTGGAGCAAATATAAAAGAAAATGAAGGTTTAGGAGCAAAGGAATTAGCAAACTGGACCTTTATACTTGAGTTAAAATTAAGAGGAAAAGATTATACAATTTACAGGAATACTACTAATTCCGGTATAATAAAAATCGAAGGTGATTTTTCAGACTGGCCTATAAAACCTGAATATAATATTGATGAGAAAGTATATTTTTTACTCTGCAAAGAATGGATAAATCTCCTGGGTTATTTAATATTTGACTTACCTCTGAAAAAAACAAAAGAAAAATATATGCCAACATTTCGCAGTTTAATTTCTTATTTTATAAGACGCGATGTAGGTGCATTTCAAGAGCCTTTCAAACATTGTTCACAACAAAAAGAATGGGATATTCAGGCTAATAATGCATATCTTCTGGGCTTAAACTGGGAGTATGCATCAGAATTTCAGATTGTAAAAGATAAAGGGAAAACCCTGGATGAATTGAAAAAAGCTTCAGAACAGGGTCTATTAACAGGCTATATAGGTTCTCTGGGAGAACTGGAAGCAGAAAAAGTCAGACTGGAAGCAGAGATTAATAAAATAGGAGAAGAACTTAAAACCTTCAAAGTTCACCCTCAATATTATGCTATTCAGGAAGAGGCTAATAAATTAACCAGAGAAATCCATGAAACAACTAATGATATGACTTTAAATCAACTCGTGGTAAACAAATACAAAGAGAGTATAACTGAAGAAAAAGATATATCCATAGAAAAGGTAACTCAGGTATATCACGAAGCGGGATTGTTATTTTCTGACAGGTTAATAAATACTCTTGGCGATGTCATTAATTTTCATGAAAAAATTATTGAAAACAGAAGAGATTATTTACAAACGGAAATTGATAGAATTTCAAAGGAAATTGAAAAACAAAAATTACTTATAGAGCAACTTTCTAATAAGAGATCTGATTTATTAGAAATTTTAAACAGTCATGGAGCACTGGAAGAATATTTCAAACTTCAGGACAGAGCTATTACTTTCAAGGAACAATTAAAAGAAATAAATAACCGTAAAACAAATCTCAAAAAATTTAAAGAGGGTAAAAGTAGTTTAAAAATAGCAAAAGAAGAATTATTTCAAAAAACTTTTAGAGATTATGAAGAACGGAGATTACAAATAGAGAAAGCTATTAAATATTTTGATAATAATTCCAAGAGTTTATATTCCGAATCAGGTACTCTTTCCATTGATCCTACTGAAACAGGCTATAAGTATAAGGTTGACATAAAAAGAGCAAGAAGCCAGGGAATAGGTTATATGAAAGTGTTTTGTTATGATTTAACTTTAAGCCAATTAAGAGCACAATATAAAGATATGCCGGGATTTTTAATACATGACAGTACCATATTTGACGGTGTCGATGAAAGACAGATTGCAAAAGCTCTTGAACTGGCAGCTTTTGAATCTAAAGAAAAAGGATTTCAATATATATGTGCTCTTAATTCAGATATTGTCCCCTATAATGATTTCAGTGAAAGCTTTAAATCTGAATTCGATAAATATATTAAAATAAAATTTACAGATGCAACAGATGATGGCGGTCTGCTGGGAATCAGATTTTAAATTTAAATCAATCCTCTTCCTGGCTTTCTTTTCCCATTCGATATTTGATATCATAATTGATGATAAAATCAAGTTCTTCTTCTGTAAACCCATAACTTTTTGGGGAAAAACTTTGAAATATATAAGTATTATGTTATAATATTTTTAGAAATTCGTAAAGATTAATCTTTTAATTTTGATTAAGGAAGTAGTTAATATGGATTTAATAAAGTGGAAAGATCATATTATAAGTTCTCCTGATGTCCTTCGTGGTAAACCAAGAATTAAAGGAACAAGAATTCCGGTAAGTCTCATTCTTGGATACCTGGCAGGAGGCAATTCATTTGATGATATTATAAAAGAATTTCCTGATATTACCAGAGAACATATTACTGCATGCCTGGATTATGCAAGAGATTTATCTGAATTTGAGATAGCTGTATGAAACTTAGATTTTTTGCAGATCATTGTGTGCCGGCTTCAATAATTCAGGCAATCAAACCATCAGGTTATGAAATTTTCAGACTTAAAGACCATATTCCACAGGATTCGGAAGATTTAATAGTAATTCGTAAAGCTCAGGAATTTAATTCAATTTTACTTACTTTAAATGGAGATTTTTCAGATATTGTTGCTTATCCACCGTCAGAATATAATGGAATAATTGCCTTACAGGTGAAAAATCATCCTGAAATTATTCCAAAAATTATCAAAATATTAAATACTTATTTTTCTACCCATACTGACATGAATCATTATAAAGGAAAATTATTTATAGTAGAACCTCACAGAATAAGAATTAAAGAATGACGTTTTTTAATCCTCTTCCTGGC
Organism: Bacillota bacterium; assembly: GCA_022704525.1. Taxonomy (GTDB): domain Bacteria; phylum Vulcanimicrobiota; class SpSt-956; order SpSt-956; family JAKJGF01; genus JAKJGF01. The sequence goes on from JAKJGF010000066.1 coordinate 14,311, forward strand.
TTTCTTTTCCCATTCGATATTTGATATCATAATTGATGATAAAATCAAGTTCTTCTTCTGTAAATCCATAATGTTCTGCCAGAACTCTGTCTATTTCATCAATGATTGGTTTTGAATATTTTGGATAAAATTCGTCGTAAATAACTTTGCCTGTAGTTTTATATTGACATTCTTTTCTCTGAGCATTGGATTTTAAGTCTTTCATTAATTTCACACAGAGTTCTGCAAGTTTATTTTTTACAGATATTTTCATTTTATTTAAATCAATAGGAAAGGTTTCAATTTCTCTTAAAGTTAAATCTCTACAATTGGATAATGTAATAAACCAGAAGTAAAAAAGAGAACTATTTAGCACTGTTACTACAACAGAGCTATCTAATTTTGTTAATAATGAAAGAGATTTTACATGACCAGAGATCTGTTCACCTTCTCTTTCATTCCAGAAATATGGAGTAAAATCCATTGCTCTGATCCAGTAACGAGGGGCATTATGGAAACAAATTATTTCTTCAGAATATTTTATTTTCAGGTTTTTACTTAATGGTAAGAATTTCATCAGTTTAGTCCATAAATTACATTCAATAATACTATGTATTTTAGGAATTGAATTGGGAAAATTAGTTTTAGATACATTTATATACTGGGTAAGATGGAAAAGATATGAACGAAATTCTTCCTGCCAGCGATGATATTTTGAAGAATAGCTGGCTAATGATAAATTACCTTTTTGAACTATATATATAGCCAGACGCTGATCTACACCTATGAATAACTTTGAAGGACGGATACAATAGGTTGAAAACCATGAATATTGACTACATTTTGAGAATATCGAAATAAGCGGTTCCATTCTATCTGTACAGATTGAGGAATGAGGTACAATCATACCTTTTCTGCCATTATTAAATAGTAACCTGAAACTTCTTTCTATCATCATTGCATATAAATTACCACAACTTTCAGTCTTATATCCTTTTACACTATAATCCTTCTTAATCTTGCTATACTCCACATAAGGCGGATTCCCAATAATCACATCAAACCCCCCGGCCTTAATAATCCCGTAGAACTGAATAAACCAGTGGAAAGGCTGATGGCTTTCAAGCCATTTTTTATAACTTTTTTTATCTCCTTCCTCTATCCCATATTCCCCGGCAAGATATCTGTTAAGTGTATCTTCCAGAATTTTTAGTTTATCTCTTAGCTGTTTCTTCGCCTCAACAAAATCCTTAGAATCCATACCATGGGCAGTCTGCATTTTCCTGAAAAGCCCGAATAATCTATCTACATCTCCGGCTTTTTCTTCAATCTTTCCCATAGTATTATCAAAATCCAGCTTACTTGTAACAGCTCTTTCTACTTCCTCGTAAGTTGCAAATCCTACAAGGGTATTACCTGCCCTTATATTAAAATCGATGTCAGGTAAAGGCTCTACATTATCTACACTTTCTACCTGTGCTACAAGTTTCAAAAATAATCTCAATTTACATATTTCCACAGCTTCTTCCATAATATCAACGCCAAAGAGATTATTTATAATGATGGATTTAAAAATAAAATATCTTCTGTTTGGATGTTTTTCTATTTGAGATAAAACATTTCTAAAATCGCTGAATTTTTCCGGTCTGTGTTTTTCTCCTGAAGAATCCAGTTCTTCCAGATAAGACTGCATACGGTCAAGACAGGCATCATAGAGAGGTTCAAGTATATTTAAAGCGGCAAAAAGAAAGGCTCCTGATCCGCAGGTAGGGTCAAGAACTGTTACTTTTTCTATAGCATGCCAGAAAGCTCTCAAAAGTTCAGGGCTTTCACAGTTTTCTATTACATCCTGGGCAAATTGCCTTATATTAAGATTATATGTAATAAAATCATTTATAGAGTGAATTTCTCTATGAAGTATTTTAGAACGGACCTCTTCATAACGACTTCTTCTTGCTACAACTTCCCTCCAGATTTCTGTAGGAAGAGCATAATCTTCCGGTGCAGGTTTATTCCATTCTCCTCTTTTGGAAATATCCTTAAGACCTGCTTTTATTTCAGGAGGTAGTTCTTTATCTATACCTTTTCTAACTGCCTCATAGATATATCTGTCAGGATCAGATTGAAGTAATGTCCAGATAGAATTTTCACCTTTGAAATACTTCCCGGCTTTTTTCTCTGCAGTATCAAAAAGAAAAGGAATAATTGTATTTTTACTTATGTAATCGGTAATATCTTCTTTTGTATAATAGGCCCCCATCTGTTTCTGATTTATGTATTTTTCAAAGATATACCCCAGAACATCAGGGTTTATTTCATTATCGGCTTTAAGAGGTCTTTCGTCTAAATGCCACTGGTATTGATCAAAGAAATCAAAGATTTTTTCAAAGGCATCATCAGGGATCTGAATATTCTTGTACTTCTCTTCAATGGAATGGAGTAAAAATAAACCTCCATTAAGATATGGAACATGTCCTATTAATTCATCAAGTTCTGCTGAATGATCCGGTCTTCCCAGCCCTTCATGAAAGAGTCTGAGAAGAAAGTGGCGGTAAAAGCCAAGGAATTTATTTTTACCTTTTTTCTCCTGTATCATATTCAGACGATTTCTAAGGTAATCAGGATCGGAATCAAGAAAGGATTTCTTCTGAATGAAATATACAAACATCAGGCGGTTTAGCATTACAGAGGCGTACCATTCCCGGTCAAAGGTTTCGGTGATTCCTTCTATAAAGCCCAGAAATTGCGAATGTTCTTTTTTGAAGCGGTCATAAAAACGTTTTGTAACTCTATCAAGATCAAAGGCTCCCTTTACCCGCCTGGTTACGTCAGTAATAGTTAAAGTGTCCTCTTCTTCCAGACTGAAAGCAATGGATTGAAGTTTCTGAATTAAAGAATCTCCCGGTTGATTGATAGTATATTTATGATTTCTCCTTGCCAGGGGTTTTCCTGCTTCTCTTCTTACCCATAGCCATATCTGGGCAGTTTTGTTTTTATCTGTATATATTATAAAGTGTTCATGGAATGATTTTGCAACCTGTATTTCTATTTTACATCTGATAGAATTTTCCGGTATAAAACCATCTTCAAAAGGGGAACAGATAAAAACTACCATGCCTCTCTTCTGAGCTATGGCAGAAAGGTTATAAAAATGATTATTAAGAGGAATTTCTAGACCGGCTGAATAGTGATCCCAGCCCAGTTCCTGAATAAAAAGTCTTTTAAAATCAAAATCTTTCAGATATTTTCGGCATCTGGTTTTATCTACTGAAGTCATATTCTATCTCCTTTCATAAGAGAGTCCCATAGAACATACGATAAGAGGTTCCTGTTTTTGTTCCTCTTCATTGATAATACATAATCTGCCTTCTTCTCTCATAGCAATAACCAGTTCTGCAAGTTTTTCATTTGGAATACCTGAACGTAACTGACGGTTTAATGTATCTACAGCAACCTGACGAAGGGGATAGCGATAAATATCATCAATAGTTTTTGATAAACCTGGCAGTTCCCATAAAGTACCTTTTACCTCTTCCAGATAGGATTTCAGTCTTTCATAGGTTCTGAATCTCGCTCCCGATGGTCTTCCTAACTGTCCTCCTACAGATTTTTCTTCTTCAATAACTGCCTGAAGAGCTGCCTTTACCAGTTTATGATGATTCTTATGTCTCGGTAGTGGTTCTGTCTCAGGAAGGCATTCTGCTGCTTTAAGTATTGCAAATTGAGACTCTGTTACACTTTTTTCATTTCCATCTATCCAGGACAGTGCATCATTGCCTTCACCGGTTCTGATATAAGTGAGAACACCACATTCAGAAGAACCTTTATCAGGCTTTTTAGCAGATTTTGTAGAATAGACAACAGAAGGAAGAGAGGGAATACTTTTCTGTAAATCCGGCTCTTTTGTTATGGCATTTTTCCATATCTCATAGGCATAGGAGGCAAGATCCACTTCTGTATCTATATCTCTATCAAGTATTCCTGATTTTTCATTGTAAAGATCTACAATTGATCTGTTATCTCTATCATCATCGAAAAATGCTTCGTCTGTGCCAACGACTTCAGCATTTTCCCTGAGTCTCTGTCTTACTCTTTCTCTGAGTCTTATAATACGTTCCACTCCTTCTGCCGGGAGGAAGGAATAACAGAAAATATTTTCCGATTGCTGTCCTATTCTATCTATTCTTCCTGCTCTCTGAATGAGTCTTATAATTGCCCAGGGGAGATCATAATTGATAACAATAAAACAGTCCTGCAGGTTCTGTCCTTCACTGAGTATGTCTGTGGCAATTAAAATTCTTAATTGTTCTTCGGAGGGGATATTTTTATCATTATTTACAGGGCTGAAACGCCAGACAAGGCCGGTAGGATCAGAACTCTCACCTGTGACACTGGCTATAGCCGATATATTTCTTGCTTTCAGTTGCTCTTCTATATATCTTGCTGTATCTGCAAATTGAGTAAAAACAAGAATTCTTTCGCTTTTATATTTTTTATTCAATAGTTTTACAAGAGAATTCAATTTTTCATCTCTGAAAGGGTCCCAGTTACTGCATTGCTTTAATACATCCAGAAGAGCTTCTGTATCGAATTTTAAATCTTTCAGAAGAGTTTTATTGAACAGGGAAGATCTGAGCCATTTAAATTTTTTTCTGTATTTAGTGGTATAGGTATTATATATTACCTCAGCTTTATGCTGGAAATCTTCTGCTGTTTTTACATCTTCCTTTTCAGAAATAGAATTATTTTCATCTTCATCGTCTTCTTCGAGTAAGTCTGGCTCATCTTCATCTTTTAATCGTGTATCAAGTAATTCTGCTTCCTGAGTGCCTACAGGTATAGCTTTTTTATTTTCTATAGCATGAATAAAAATATAGTTTCTGAGTATATGCCTTTCAATGGATAGAAGAAAAGAATATCCGCTGCTTTCAAGTCTTTTAAAGAGGTTGGTACGGCAAAAACCCATCAATCTTTTTCCACCCCGGGAGAGATTTTGAATTAATAAGGTTTCTTCTTTTGCAGGTGGGTCTTTGGGCTTGTTTGATATGTAATTACCCAGTCCATATCTGGGTAAATTCAATTTATTTATTATATCAACTACTTCCTGAGCATATAACTTTGCATATTGATCATCCGGGTCTGAGTCATTAATTTTAAACTTCACTGTTCTGGGGATACGTTCCGGGAAATAGGATCTTGTGCCATCTTCAAAGGTTAAAAAGTCACGACCATTGAGAGGATCTGTTTCTGCATAGTTTTCCTGAATAAATGTTCTGGTTCTCCTTACAAGATAAAGCCTCATTAACTCTCGCCAGTCATCGGCATAAAGACTGTGTTCAAAAGCAGGAAGAGTCTTGAGAGAACATTGATGGCGACGAATAAACTCTGTTTCACTTCCATTGAGTTCTTTTTTTAAATACTGTTCAGGTCTTATTCCCAGATCTCTGTCTTCTTCTATAAATAATCTTAACTGACTTGAGAGATCCAGATAGGTTTTATTATAAGGAGTGGCCGAGAGAAGAATAACCTTACTTTCATTTTCCTGAATATATTCCTGTATTGCTCTATAGCGTTTTCCCTGCCGGTTTCTAAGATTATGGCTTTCATCGATAACTATCAGGCGAAATCTACGCAGCTCAGGCAATTCCCCTGTAACCTGTGTAATAGATAACACTCTTGCTCTCATACGGTATGTGTCCCGGTAGTTTTCCCACATCTTAACCAGATTCTTCGGGCATATGATAAGGGTTTCAAATCCAAGATCATCTTCAAAAATACGTACCAGAGCTGTAGCCATAAGAGTTTTACCAAGACCAACTACATCTCCTATGAGCACTCCTCCACGTTTATTCAGATGATGAGCAGCTATTTTCACTGCTGCTTTTTGAAATTCAAAAAGCTTTTGACCAAAGTCTCTCGGTATACGGAATTCAGAAAGACCTGCACGGGCTTCCTGAGAGAGATGGTAGGCCATCTTGAGGTAAATATGATATGGTAGAATTAATTTCTCTCTTGCCCAGCTCTCTTCTATAATCTGGATTAATTCGGTTGATATGTCAATACACCATCGATCTTTCCAGCAATCTTCAAACCATTTGGATAATTTCTGACATGCATCAAAGTCAAGAACATCAATATTCAGTTCTCCCTGTTTTTTTAGACCTGCAAAAGTAAGATTACTGCTTCCCAGATAGCCTATTACAGGATTTATTGGATCAGAACGGAAAAGAAGATATAACTTTGCATGTAACTGGTGCTTGAGGAATAGTTTTATAATTACTTTTTTTGATTTAATCTGAGAAGCAAGGGTACGTAAACCTGCTTCGTCTTCATTGGTAGGAATGCCAAAAGTTAATTGTTCCCGAAATTCTTCTGCCAATTTTTTCTTAAGGCGGAATGCTGTTTGATTGTCTATATCTTCAAAGTCTTCTGAGATTTTCATAGATTGACGGAGATCTTCCTGGGGCAATTTTTGCATTCCTATAAGGAGACGGCAGCAATGGCCTTCTCCGCCGGACCAGTTTTCTATGTAAGATGAAATTTCTTTCCAGCCACGGAGGTTGAAGTAGCCCACACAAAAGTCTGCTCTGTGTGAAAGTTTGATTGTTTCACAGAGGGCAGGAAGGAGATCCCGGTTAATGTTATCGAAGATTCTGGGCATTTAATTAACCTCAATTTTAAGAAAATAATATATAAGTTCAATTTTAGTTTCAATAATTCCTTTTCTTTTATAGATTAAGACAAAACAGGAACATAATTACGAATTCTACTTATTATCCGATAACTACCACTTAGAATATGAACAGGCAATTTTAAAAATAAAAAAGGAAATACAAACTAGAAAAGCTAATAATAACTTATGAAAATCTCTATCAATTCAATTAATATTACCCGCTGGTGTATGCACCTTATATTCATAGGAGTTCCTTTATTATTTTGTATTCAACTGGAAAATCCATTCTTATATATAAAATGGACATACTTTCGAATCCTTCTTTTAATTATGATATTTTCATGGCTTATTCAAAAAATCAGAGAAGAAAAGATTACTTTTTATAAGATTAATATTAATATTCCCCTTATTATATTTATCCTGTGTACCTGTCTTTCCTATGTATATACCTTTAAAACAGGTATGAATTATGTATCTTCCGAAGGGTTCTGGAATATGATTTCCATGCTGGTATTCTTCTACATCAGTCTGAATTATTGTCTCCATAATCCAGTAAAGTCCCTTCTAGAAACAGCTATTGGAGTATTTACTATGGTAGCTCTCTACGGTATATGTCAGCATTTCGGCCTGGACTATTATGTATGGGAACAGAAATCTCCCAGGTTTGAAAGTATTTCTACCATAGGTAATTCAAATCTTCTTGGACTTTTTCTTATACTGGCGTGTCCTCTTCCTCTGGTATATGGCATGGCTTCAAACTCATGGCGGAGAAGAATATATTATTTTCTCTCAGAGATTGTAATTTTACTCTGTCTTTATATGACTTATTCCAGAGGTTCTATAGTGAGTCTTATTATATCATTGCCAGTCTGGACTTTAATATTATTAAAAGGGAAAAATAAGCTGACAAAAAAACACCTCCTAATCTTTTTGATAACTATCATTATTATATTTTTACTTGTAGGAATTTTCTATAAAGGAATCTCATCCTTCACAGGTAAAGGTACAAATTCAGCTCAGGTGAGAATTTTTTTATGGAAAGCTGCCATAAAGATTTTAATAGTCCATCCTGCAGGTATAGGATTCAATACCTACTCATTTTACTATCTGCCATATAGATACAATGAACCTTTAGTTAATCGCAACCGTCTGGCCTATGCAGAAAATTCTCATAATGAATTCCTGGATATTGCCGTAGCCACAGGAATAGTCGGTATTTTATCTTTTTTATGTTTTCTTGGTATAATAATAACCGGTGGTTTCAAAATCTTACCTGACTTATCAGGTGAAGACAAAATAATTATGACCGGTTCCTTTCTTTCTATAACTTCCTATATAATAAATTTGA
>JAKJGF010000294.1 GCA_022704525.1 Bacillota bacterium
TACAACACTTTTTTTATATCTTTGAAAATTTTTTGCCATTATAATCTTGATATGTCTTTTTCGGTATATAACCATCTATTTTTTTACACAACCTAAATAATAAAAAAAAATAGACAATATTTTAAATATATGCTACAATTATAGTAGAATTAAAATAGCGGTTATACCTGGAAAATTTTAAATTAATCTTTTAATACCGGAGGCATTTATGTTGAAAGTTAAATCGTTAAAGCAGGGTATGATGCTTGTTTCTATATTGCTCCTGACATTTCTTCTGGTAATGCTTACTGTGTCTATTGTATTAATCTCTTCACAGAGTCTTAATGTTACAGGCCGGGCAGATAAAAGCGCAAAAGCCCTTGAAGCTGCCTATGCAGGTATTGAATATGCCTATTATCATTTGAGTAAAGATTCTAACTGGACATCGGCAGGTAATATTACTGAAGATCTTGGAAATGAGGAGCAATTTACAATAATATTTGATCCTGCTGAAAGATATCACTCCTGTAATAATCTGACTAATGCTCATCCTGTTGGCAAGACTCCCCGTTTTGCTGCAGAAATAATATGTAAGGGTACTTTTAAAAAAAGTGGCGCAGAGAAATATAATAACTATGTCCGTGCTGTATTTCTAAGGGAAGATAAATTTCAATATCCTCTCGCTACAGAAGGGTTATTGAATATAGGTGGATGGACATGGTCAGGTTATGAGAATACTACTACGATTAAAGGTAAAAAGACAGATGATCGAGGACGTGTTCACTCCAATGGAAATGTAAATATCGAAAATTTCTATACAGGAGAATATAATTTTGATACTGAGAAAGAATGTTTTGTATCATCGGCCACTACAATAGATATTTTTAATGTAGGCGGGAAAATTCAGAAAAAAGAAAATGTACCTCCTGTGAAAATTCCAGAGATAGATGTGAATGATATAATAAATAAGAACAAAGCTTCCTGCCTGGAGGTGCCCACTGATAGATTTTATCTTGTTGGATGTTTTGAGCATAATAGTTCTTCTGTTCCTCCTTATTGTATTCCCCATGAGTCCTATGTAGAAGAATCTGTATGGGATCCAAAGGTTTATGAACATCCTTATAAGCTGGGAATTGCCTCTTTACAAGAAGATTCTTTTAGTGAGTTTATGAATAATTATATGGATTTTTATGGTAAGGATTACTGGTTCTGGTTTGGAGAACCTCCTACAGATAGAAACTTCTATGAACATTATCCAGGTCTTACCTTCTGGGAATATTCATCTACCAATCGTGATTTTGACGAGTTAAATATTACAGTAGAAGAAGATGATGATCCGGGAGGTTTTAAAGTCGTCACTCTGACTCTTAATAGTGACCTCTATGTACCGGGAGTATTAGGTTTATGGGAAACTCAGATACCCTGTCAATGGTCTGAGGAGATAGAAGAACCCCATAAGATGGATGCTATTTATAATCCCTATTATATGTGGGATGCAAAGGTACAGTTAAATATGAATAACCACATAATTTATGGAGAAAAGGTGTATATTGGCATTCCAACTATAGGGAAAGGGGCTATAATAACCAATCAAACAGTTGATTTTACTATCTCCTATGATACAGATCTTACAGTTTTGTCAGGAGAAAGTGTAAGAATGGCTTATCAGACAAGAGAATATAATCCTAATCCTTATATAAATTTGAATGGTATTATATATGCAAAAGATGATATAGCCATACAGGCAATGGATATCTGGGGATGGTGGGGAGATTATCCTTCATTAAATATAAATGGTAGTATGGTATGTAGTGATGCAAATACAGCGAATTTTCAACCTTCTCCTATGTGCTGGCCTATGCAAATTTATTATTCTCCACCTTATAATGAGAATAATTTTTTTGCCGTAGCAGATTTTTACGTGTCAGAACTTAATATAACTCATACTGATGATGGCCTTGATACACTTGCTTCTATTAGAGGATCTGGTTTTAAGATAAGAAGAGGATTCTGTGAAATTATAAAATAACTTGATGAGAGAATTTTTATGAAAAAAATTATTTTATTATTCATAGCAGTTATTTTTATAGCTATTATTTGTATAGTTATATCAGGCTATAATAAAAATACATCCCGTAATATTAAAAGCCCTATCATAACACCGGGGCCTATGACTTATAAATCCCCTTCTTATAATTCAGCGGGTTCTCCGGGAGGAGTGTCCAATTCTGGCACAACTTACAATACCCCGCTACCTTCTATCGGAAGTAATCCATCCAGTCCGGGTGGTTCTTCAGGTGGAACTGTTTCCGGTACATCTCATAATTATTCTGGCACTCATAATACAAACAGAAATGTATCTTCAAGATATAAGAGGGATTTTTATTTTAATAGCCCTCTAAGTCCCACAGGTCCCCTTAAAACAGGAATTATGTTATACAGGCAGGGGAAATATGAGGAAGCCATAAATGCCTTTGATGATGTCCTGAAGACAGACTCTGAAAATAAAGAGGCCAGAAAATGGAAAAAACTCTCTACGAAAAAAGCCCTTAAGAAGAAAGATCTTCAGAATAAAAAGTTCAGTAAAGGTACAAAGTAAAACGTAAAAAGTGAAATATGAAAGGAGATTTCCTGTTTATTTCACCTGCTCTGTGTCCCGAAGACTTCGTTTCATAATTCACTTTTCACGAGTGCCCTTTAATTTTTAATAGGGCCTTTCCCAAATTACATACATTTGTTCAATTTTTCTACTATTTCTTCTTTGGGAACAACTCCCACAATATTATCTACAATCGTTCCACCTTTGAATATCTTCATAGTAGGTATACTTCTGATGGCGTATTTTTGTGCGAGACCTGGATTATCGTCTACATTTACCTTGAATACATGTGCCTTACCATTCATTTCACCGGCCAGTTCTTCAAGCACAGGCCCTATCATTCTGCAGGGACCGCACCAGGGAGCCCAGAAATCCACCAGTACAGGTAGAGTTGATTCTAAAACCTTTTTATTGAAATCATTTTCTGTTATATGCATTGTGTCCATAACATTTACTCCTTTTATTTTTAGATTTTCTTTTTATTTTTTTAGATACAAAATTATGAAAAAGGATTCATAAAAAAGAGAAATTTGTAATAGTTTTTTGAGTTAGAAGCAGGAAAATTTTTAAATAAATGAGAATATTCAATTAAAGAGTAGAAGAATTTTCATTTTTATAAAGCTATCTACTACTCAACTTTCAGCCATATGCTGAAGGGCGAATTGAGAGCTAATAGCTAATAATAATGTTAAAATTTCAGCAAAATATTCCTGGCAGTTTTCTGTGTTGTTACGCCGCGGTTGTGTTAAAGCTTTACATACGTCACGATGCCCATCCTTACTTTTGGAGCTTTCAGGTAGGATACGGTTAACTTGGTCAACTCTGCGGAGTTTTAATCCGTATCCTACCTGTGTCCCATCAGTTGATGTTCATCGTCCTCAGGGTTTTCGTAGGAGTATTAAGTTTTATTTATGGTTTAAATACATAGATAAAGCTGTTTCCATAATCAGTAACATAAAGTTTTCCTGAAGGGTCTACCACTACATCATAGGGATTATTGAACTGCCCCGGGTTACTTCCGTAAGAGCCAACTGTAATAAGAAGTTTACCCTTGGGGTCGTATTTTTGGACACAGTAACCATCATTCGTTACCACGTAAATATTACCGGTTTTATCCAGATTTATACCGGTAAGGTTGATACCTTTTCCATATCCCGGGCCGAAGGTGGCAATAGTTTTACCCTTTGGATCCAGTTTTACGATACGGCCGTTATTTGTGTCTGACACATACATATTTCCACTGGAGTCCAGTGTTATTCCCTGGGGAGCCTCAAATTGATCGACTCCCTGTCCCTGAGTTCCCCATTTAGAAACAAAATCTCCCTTAGAATTAAATTTTTGTATACGATGGTTCTGGGTATCTGCTACATAAATATTTCCCCCCGAGTCTACTGCCACATCGGCAGGTGACTGTAACTGTCCGTCGCCTTTGCCCTGAGATCCCACTAAAAGGAGAACATTTCCTTCGGAATCAAATACCTGTATACGGTTGTTTCCAGTATCAGCCACATAAACCTTCCCGGATATGTCTACTGTTATGCCCGTAGGCCCCCATTCTGAAAATTGTCCTGCTGCAGTTCCCGAACTTCCCCAGTTACTTATAAATTCACCGGAAGAGGAGAATTTCACTATACGGGCATTACGCATATCAGCTATATAAAGATTTCCATCCTTATCAAGAGCTATACCCTGGGGACTGCTGAGCTGTCCATTGCCTTCTCCATAACCTGCCCAGGTAGTAACAAAACTGTAACAGTAACCGGGCATAGAGAAAACATAGAAAGAGATAAGTAGAAAAAATAAGGTGACCCATAACTTTTTCATAATATAGAAGCCTCCTTAGGTTGATAGTTACTATTCAGATAGCAGATAAATTATAATAAAGTTCTTGACAAAAAGCAATAAAAATTTTATTCTGAATGAGTCAGTAATCAAAAAAATATTCAGCATAAGAGAAAAGATGACCAATGAGATTAATAATATAAAAAAGTAAATAGAGGAATGTGAGAACTGCGGGAAATTACTTTTAATAGAGGAAAAGAAGGTATGGATAAAGGAGGAATATTATCGGGTTTCACCGGGAAAGGTGTTCACGATTATTGGAAATCGTATTATAAGTATGATTTTGTCCATGCCTTATGTAATGCTCATCATTTGAGGGAACTGAAATAATTTTATCTCTGATAAACAACTGATGGTGGTGTGAAATGGGATGATGCCGGCGAGTCTTTTTCAGAAGTATTTGAGTTTAAGAATCTGTGTCTTTTAGAACCGAAAAAAGCTCTGGTCCTGGTAATGAATACATCAGCAAGAGATAGTAGTTCTTTTTACTCCTGTATTCAGTAAAAGAAAGGTGGAATAGTTGTGTTAAAAAGAAGAAATGGAATAATTTATTTGGGTTTAATAGTAATTTCTATAATTTTTGTATTTTTTACTATGACAGACTGTGGCGGAGGTGGTACCGGTATAATAAATCCCCCTGTAATAAACACCCCATCTTTTGTTCCTTCAACTGCA
>JAKJGF010000295.1 GCA_022704525.1 Bacillota bacterium
TACGCTGCAGATAATGAGGGACATTATCCTGCCTCTATTGAATATCTTACTAAAACTTCCTATATTAAGGCTATTCCTCCTTGTCCTGGTTCCATAAAAACACCTTATGGTTATATATATGCAGTTAAACCTGATAATTTTACTCTCTGGTGCAGTGGAGTTAAGGTACATAATTCTGTAGGTGTGGAAGATGGATTTCCTCAATATAATCCAGGTAATGGATTAAGAACAAAATAATTTAAATGCATAGGAATTTTCATTATTGTTAAATTATTAGCTTCAGTAAACATAAACCTTTTATGTTTAAAGCTATCATCAATGTAACTACTCAGGTACAGGTAAATTATAATAAACTTCTTGACATAATTCAAGAAAAAATGTATTCTAGAAGGGTCAAAATATTGTTACTATTTCTGAATAGTAACGTTATTTTAAAGAAAGGAAGTATTTTAAATGAATTTCAAAAAACCTTTTATTTCTGTTTTTATTTTATTAATAACAATTTTTACTTTTTTACCTGTAAAAGGAGAAACATCAAAAGAAGCTTTGGAAAAAGGGAATACTTTATATGAGCAGGGAAAATATGAAGAAGCAATCAAATGTTATGATGATGTTTTAACTATAGAACCAAAAAATATAGAGGCTTTATTAAAAAAGGGAGATGCTTTATCTACTCTCGGTAGATATGGAGAAGCTGTTATATATTATGACAGAGCACTCAAGATTGAACCTGAAAATTCTCAGGTTCTTTTTTCTCTGTGCAGTCTTTTTACAGAGAAAAGTAAATTGATAAATGAAGGTAAATTTGATGAGGTTTACAATTGGTGTGATAAAATATTAAAGACAGACCCTGAGAATTTTTGTGTCCTCTATTTAAAGGCTTATGCTTTACAAATGGAAGGTAAATATGATGAAGCTATTAAATATTTAGATATAGTCCATAAGAAGGACCCTGAAAATCTGATGGCTTTTCAGGGTAAAATAGATGTGTTTATACAGCAGGGGAAATATGATGAAGCAATTAAATGCTGTGATAAAGCCCTCTCTATTGATCCTGTTAACAGTGCGATTTTATGGTATAAAATTTCTGCACTGGTAGATCAGGGTAAAGAGGATGAAGCAATAAAATGTTGTGATAAAGTTCTGGAAAAGAATCCTGCTAATATAGATATACTGGGTTTTAAGTGTTCTATTCTGGAGAAGCAGGGTAAGTATGATGAAGTGCTTAAATGTTATGATAAAGCTCTGGAACATGATCCTGAAAATATAGATATTTTATATTATAAGTGTAATTCCTTATACCAGCAGGGCAAATATGATGAAGCAATTAAATGCTGTGATAAAGCTCTGGAGATTGAGCCTGACAATACTTATATCTTGGCTTATAAGTGCGATATTTTATTAAAACAGGAAAATAATGAAGGAGTTATTACGTGCTGTCATAAGATATTAGAGATAGATCCTCAAAATTCTGATGCTTTTAATTATAAAGGCCGGGCTTTAAATAAGCAGAAGAAATATGAAGAGGCTCTTGAATATTTTGATAAAGGATTGGAATACCTCTGTAAAGATACATGAGGGTCAGCTTCCATAGAATACAGTCTGTATTTCAATAAAGGAATAGCTTTAACTGAACTTGGAAAATATGAGGATGGAGTTAAATATTTTGATAAAGCTTTAGAGATAGATCCTTACAGCGTAGAAGCCTGGAAGTACAAAGGCAATGCACTTTACAATCATGGTAAATATGAAGAAGCCGTAAAGTGTTATGATAAATTTTTAGAAACCAGTCCTGAAGATAAAGAGGTAACAGCTAAAAAAGAGGAAGCCCTGAAAGCTTTAAAAGAAAAATAAATTTGTTGTTGCGTAATGCTCGGCATTACGCAACAACCTTTACGAACCTATACCTCCATAATATTCCTTTTATATGTTGTATAAAGTTTCTTCAATTCACTTATTTTCTCTGCCATTTCCTTCTGCAAATTTGATACTTTATCATAATTACGGGAATAAAGAACTTCTCTGATTCTTGTAAAGAGAGATTTTTCTCTCAAAGAATCCTTCATAAGATAATGTCTCAGGATGTTTATCCTTGTCCACAGATCATCATCATAATCATTAAATCCTTCTTTGCCATGGAGTTTAATACAGTTCCTTACGCAATCAATATTTTCAATTATTATACGTTCACCCAGTTCCATTGACCATTGCAGGGTTGTTGCTTTTATATAAGAATCCATTATTTTTTTATCGAAAACATCACCTTTATAAAGAACAGCAGTTTTATCAGGATATCTGGATAAATTACTTAAATTTTCCCATACAGTTGCCGGCGGTACTCCGAAAAGCCTGTCTCTTTCTTCTCTGGTATAATGTTCAAAAACATCTTCTTCACTTCTGTATTCTCTTTCCCGTTCAAGGTAAGAATACTCTTCTCCAGACTTTTTAGAGAACTCTTTTTCAAGTTCAGAAGATGTTTTTTTAGAAGTAATTGCATATTTTATACCATCCAGAATAGACTGATATATGGCTGCCAGTGCAAGGTAAGTATTTGTGTGGGGATTGGAAGCCCTGAATTCGAATCTTATCGACAGTGGGTTTGCCATATCCCTTACAAGTCCTGCCAGTACTGTCCTGTTTCTTGAAGGTATTTCAACATTATGCCCCACACATGCCACTATACAGACAGGTGCTTCGAACCCCGGTTTTAAGCGGTTGAAGGCATCATTTGTTGAGTTTACAAAGGGATTGATAACCTCATAATTCTTTAAAATTCCCATAATAGCTCCCCATCCTGCAGGGCTAAGAAAATCTTTTTTCATATCCTCAGGAGCAAATAAATTTACTACTTTCCCATTTTTCAATCTGGATCTTACATTTACATGGGTGTGTTCACCGCTTCCTGCTATACCTTCTATGGGTTTTGCCATGAAGGTAACCTCCAGGCCTTCGAGTCTGAAAATTTCTTTTATTAATATTCTGGCCAGGATTTCATTGTCTGCTGCCTGAAGGGCACCGGCATATTTCCAGTCTATCTCCAGCTGTTCCATTATATGAGTCAGTTTACCATCTTCACTGATCTTTGCTTTTACTCCTCCTACTTCTTTATGGCCCATTTCAGGTTCGAGACCGTATTTTTCAAGGAGCAGAAGAGTTTTTTCCAGAGCAGTTCTTACATTTCCTTTGGTTCTCTTCCAGTATTGTTCCTGGAGTACCTGTGACACTGATAATTCTTCTACTTCAGCTTCTTCATCAGGAGTTTTTACCCAGAATTCGAGTTCTGTTGCTGCTATAGGATTTATGTCCATAATTTCATGAGCATTTATATTTGGAAAACCTTCTGAATGTTGCTGTATTAAATTAAGTATTTCATTTTTAAAATAGTCTATAGACCTTTGCAGAATAGAACGAGAGTCAACTTTTTTGTTTTTGTGTACCAGAAAAGAAGGTATCCTCATAGTCCCTACTGGTTTGGCATTTTCAATATGTTCATAATTATAATCTATAAACCAGTTTACTGATTTATCAGCTACTATATCAACCTTTGCATCATTTATTCTTGCTATATCGGGTAGTACAACACTTGAACCATCAGTTTGAATACCTTCGCTCAGGTATTTATGAATATTTTCCAGAAAATTATTCACCGGTATTTTTTCATCGGTATCATTTCCTCTTAGATCTATAGCTGAAAAAGATACAAATTTTATTTCAGGATGTTCTTTTAAGAGAGAA
Organism: Bacillota bacterium; assembly: GCA_022704525.1. Lineage (GTDB taxonomy): Bacteria > Vulcanimicrobiota > SpSt-956 > SpSt-956 > JAKJGF01 > JAKJGF01. The sequence goes on from JAKJGF010000295.1 coordinate 3,736, forward strand.
CATAGTTTTTCCGGATGATGAATTTCCACCGGTATTACGTAGAGTAGATTATTTTGTATCATATAATGCCTCCGTAAGTCTATTAAAATAATGAGAGAATTATAACACACAAAAAAAAATTAGCAAATATTTTTATATATATTTTTAGCAATTCAAAATTATAAGTTCTTTTACTCTTTTATTATAGACTTAAAATTGTTATAATATTTTTATTTAATATAAAGGAGCAATTTATGCCTTTTAAAGTTAAAAAACTTGATATAAGTGATATTCTTTTAATTAAACCAGATGTATTTAATGATACAAGAGGTTTTTTTATAGAAACGTATAGCTATTCACAATTCAGAGAACTTGGTATAAAAGAAGAGTTTTTTCAGGATAATCACTCTAAATCAGTAAGGAGTGTTTTAAGAGGACTTCATTATCAGAAATTACCGAAAGCTCAGTCGAAATTGATAAGATGTATAAAAGGCGAAATTTTTGATGTGGCAGTAGATATTAGAAAATATTCTTTTACATATGGAAAATGGGTAGGTGTTGTTCTTTCAGAAGAAAATAAAAATATACTTTATATACCTTCAGGTTTTGCCCATGGCTTTCTGGTTTTAAGTGAAACTGCAGAGATTTTTTATAAGGTTACTGAAGAATATTCACCTTTGCATGACAGAGGTATACGCTGGAATGATCCGGCTATAGGTATTGAATGGAGAATAGAAGATCCTATAGTTTCCGAGAAAGATAAAAATCTTCCCCTTTTAAAAGATGCTGATAATAATTTTGATTAATTACCTCTGCCAGAAAGCCCTTTCCAGTAAAATATTATCCTTATTTTTAGGATGGTAAAATTGAAACAGAAAATTTCAGGAACATTCAGAAGTAAAGAAAGGGCTGATGATTTTTTACGAATAGGTGGTTATATTTCTACTGCTGATAAACAACTATCTGAATAGTAACATATATTACAATTGTTTTTGAAGGTTAAATCTTACGAGTATCGAAATTTTATAAAAAGTTGACTTGAGCAGGTGGTTTTATTTTATGGAGCTTATATGTGCCGTTTGTGGTGCAGAGTATAAAGTAGAAGTAAAATTTTGTAATGAATGTGGATCACAGAGATTCGTAGAGCAGGAGCTGGGCAAATTAATTTTGTCTCCAGGAGAGATAATTGCTTCAAGATATAAAATTATACATTTTTTAAAAGCCGGTGGAATGGGGGCTGTATATAAAGTAGAAGATATAAATCTTTCGAAAATCTGTGCTATAAAGGAATTGATAAATATATTTACCAATGATTCAGAGAAGAAAGCAGCTAT
>JAKJGF010000296.1 GCA_022704525.1 Bacillota bacterium
AAATACAAAGTAATACCAGGCATGGATAATAGGTTTTCTTCCAAGATGGCCCATATCAGCATAGAGAGCTTCTCCGCCTGTAGCACAGAGGATAACCTCGGACAGTACAAAAAAACCTTCAAGACCGTTATGAAAGAAAAAGGTTATGGCATAATAAGGATTTAATGCCATTATTATACGGAGATTTCCTGAAAGTGATATAATACCTGAAATAGCCAGAGAAGCAAACCATAATAACATAAGAGGACCAAAAAATTTACCTATCTTTTCTGTTCCGTTTTTTTGAAATGTAAAGAGTGCTATAGCTATCACGGCAGCTACGAGGATAAGTGTTATCTGCGTTGTTTTTGAAAATTTCGGTATTAAAAGTATACCTTCTACAGCACTCAGAATGGTTATAGCAGGAGTAATTACACCATCACCTATAAGAAGAGATACTCCTATAAAGGTAAGGAAGGTTATAAAGGCTATCTGTCTTGTAGATTTTAGTTTACTTACAAGTATCTCTTTCAAAACAATAGTTCCTCCCTCACCTTTTCTGCCGAGGCTCATGGCAAGCCACGCATATTCCATAGAAACAAGTATGGTGAGAGTCCAGAAGATAAGTGACAGTACACCCATTATATTTTTTTCCGTAGGGTGTATGATAAGGAAAATCGCTGTAAGAGTATATATAGGACTTGTACCGATGTCACCGAATACTATACCAAGAGATTTTATTACTCTATTAATTTCATTCATATATTTTAGATATTTACTGATACGTTACAGAAGAAACAGATCCTCCGAATTCGTTGTAACCGAAGCAATCCTGGGTGTTAGTTATAAGTATTGTCTTTTCAGGGATCAGTTAAACACTCACAAGTATAAATAATTATTTTGTTAAATTTTTATTATATCACATTTGTATACAAATTTCTATAACTTTTATTTTGTTGATTCGTAATATGAAATTTTCATAAAAAACTATCTCATAATATAGTGGTCCAGATTAAAAGGTTATATTTTTTATTAAAGACTGAGAGAAAAGCTGATCCTTATGTGCCTGTACAAACGAATATGGAAATTTATGAAGAGGCAGTAAGTATTTCCCGTTAAAAGAATAAGAAGAAGGACAAAAGTTCTCTAAAAAAAACACTACCTGTAGCTATGCAAAAATAGGCATGGTTCAATCGTACTTTTTAAGGTTTTTGCTGTTAAAATTTATATGCTTGAACCATGCCTTATCTGCCTTTGAGTTAATTAACTTCAGTAGTCATAGGCTACTGAAGTTAATATTTTTAATATGAGTTTTCAGGTACTTTATTTTTACAGTTTTCTATTACTTGCTGTGACTGAATAGATATGATAAAATTAAATAACAGGGAGAAACCAGGAAAAAGGACAGAGATAGAAGTTATAAATCATTATTTTCTCATCTGAAGATAGTAGATGATTTAATTGATGAGGTAGATGATTTTATGAAAAAACTACCCATAAGCAGGCAAACCTTTTCTGAGCTTATTGAAGAAAATTGTCTTTATATAGATAAAACCAGAGATATTTATAATATGATGAATTCTTCCGGAAAATATTTTTTTATCTCCAGACCGAGGAGATTTGGAAAATCTCTCCTTGTTTCTACTCTGAAAGAAATCTTTTCGGGAAATAAAGAGCTTTTTAAGGGACTTTATATTTACGATAAAATCACCTGGGATAAATATCCTGTTATTCATCTTGATTTTACGGAACTGGATTATAGAGATGATAAAGAACTGAGAAAAAGCCTGATATTTTTTTTGAATAAAATTAATAATGATTATAAATTAAATATTGTCGAAGAAGGCTTTAAAACATATTTTTCCAGTGTTATAGAAAATTTATGTAAAAATTATGGTCAGGCAGTAATATTAATAGACGAATATGATAAACCCATAATAGACTATATTACAGATCTGCAAAAATCTTCTGAAAACAGAGAGGTTCTTCGGGAATTTTATTCTGTTCTTAAAGGAACTGATGAGTATATAAAATTTGTCTTTATTACAGGTGTTTCAAAATTTTCAAAGGTTTCTATATTTTCAGGACTTAATAATCTTATAGATCTTACTCTTGAAGAAGATTTTAATAAAATTATGGGTATTACTCAGGAAGAACTGGAAACCTGTTTTGCCGATTATATAGAGAGATTAAAAGAGAAAGAAAAAGGGGATAAAAATGAAATCCTGGATAAGATAAAATTCTGGTATGATGGTTATTCCTGGGATGGAATTACCAGATTATATAATCCCTTTTCCATTTTAAATCTCTTTAATTCAAGGAAATTCAGAAATTACTGGTTTGGCACTGGAACCACTACATTTTTAATTAAACTCATTAAAAATAATAAATATGAAATTACAAACCTGGAAAATATTACAGCAGGTGATATGGTATTTGAAAGTTATGATATTGAAAATATGGATATTACCTCACTTCTTTTTCAAACAGGCTATCTTTCTATAAAAAAAACAGATGAAGAACAGAGGCTTTATACCCTTTCCTATCCTAACATGGAAGTAAAAGAATCCTTTCTTAATTATTTATTGAGTAATTTTATTAATGAAAATGTTTCTCACATCAGACCTTTATATATGAATCTCATAAAATATTTCAGGGAAGAAAAGATAGAAAAGGCTATTGATATAATAAAATCAATCTTTGCAAAAATTCCTTATACTCTTCACATTCCATCTGAGAGCTATTACCATTCCCTTTTCTATATGATACTTTCTCTTATGGGAGTAAAAATAGATATAGATGTTCTTTCTGATAAAGGAAGGATTGATGGATTGATGGAATTTTCGGATAAAGTCTATCTTATTGAGTTTAAATACGAAAAATCCGGAAGTGACATGGAAAAAATCCTGGATAAGGCAATAAAACAGATTAAAGATAAGAAGTATTATGAGAGATTTATCGGTGAGGGAAAGAGAATTATTTTTCTTGGAGTGGCCTTTATTGATAAAGAGATTGGTTACAGGAAAGAAGAGAAACAGGAAAATGGACAGAGATAAAATCAAGGTAAAATTTATGAATAATCTGGAAGCAACAAAACCCCTCCTATTAATAGCTGATGATATGCCAGTGATTACTAACATGTTATCTTATATATTAAAGAGAAAAAATTATGCAATTGCTATTGCTACAAACGGTATAGAAACCATTGAAATGGCAAAAAAACACTCTCCTGATCTCATATTACTGGATATTATAATGCCGGATTTAGATGGATTTACAGTTTGTAAGAGATTAAAAGAGTCTCCTGAAACAAAAGAAATTCCAATTATTTTCCTCACAGCAAAAGATGACCCGGGTGAAATTCAAAAAGGATTTGAAAGCGGAGCAGTAGATTATGTAAAAAAACCTTTTAATCATACAGAACTAATGGCACGAGTAAAAACACATCTAGAACTTAAATCAGCAAGAGATTCACAAAAAGAATTACTTAACAAAGTAACAGAGCAGGCAAAAAAGCTTGAAGAGAATCTAGAGGAAATATTCAAAAAAAATAAAGAGCTGAAAAAGTTAAGCAATCTGAAGAATGAATTTCTGGGCATGGTGGCCCATGATTTAAGAACACCTATTGCAATTATCCAGATAGCATCAGAACATTTACTTACACAGAGTTCAGATATTCCCTTCTCGCAGGAACAAATAGAGATATTAAAAGAAATTAATCTTTCAAGTGAACATATGTTTTCTCTATTAGATGATCTTTTAGATATTACAGCAATAGAATCAGGCAATCTTAATCTAAAAATTACCAAACAAAATTACATAGAATTCCTGAAACACAATATAAAACTCAATAATCCTCTTGCTCATAAAAAAAGAATAACATTAAAATTAACATGTGAAGATAATATTCCTGAAGTGAGATTTGATAAAAATAAAATATCCCAGGTAATGAATAATCTTATTACAAATGCTATAAAATTTTCAGAGTCAGACACAAAAATAACTATTTCAGTGAAAAAGAAGAAAGATTATGTAGTCACCGGTGTTATAGATGAAGGACAGGGAATAGCGGAAAAATATTTAACTGAAATATTCAAAGCCTTCCCAAAAACAAATATAAAAGCAACTGCCGGTGAAAAAAGCACAGGTCTCGGACTGGCTATAACAAAAAAAATAGTAGAAGGACATGGAGGACAGGTAAGAGTTGAAAGTAAAGTGGGGAAAGGTTCTAAATTCTATTTTACTTTACCTTTAAAAGAAGAGTAAAAATTCCCACCCATTATTATACAATTTTAAGCTAAAACACAATATATTGTAAAAATTATATAAATTTAGTATAATGAATTACAAAAATAGAAAGGAGTTCTAAATTATGACAATATCATCAATTGCACTTTCTCAAATTGAACTTGAAGAGAGGAGCTTTATTACAAAAGTCTATGGATGGATGGCTTTTGCCCTTATTATAACAGGTCTGGTGGCATTTTTTACAGCATCCAATAAGATAATGCTTACAATACTCTTTAAAACTCCCCTGTTATTCTGGGGTCTAATTTTAATAGAACTTTTACTTGTTGGCTTTCTATCTGCAGCAGTACAAAATATGTCTTTACCTGTTGCAACAGGTGTATTTATTTTATATTCAGCCATAAATGGTTTAACTTTATCTGTTATTTTTCTCGTCTATACTATGGATTCAATTGCATCTACATTTTTTATAACTGCCGCCACCTTTGGAATAATGAGTCTCTATGGCTATTTTACAAAAACTGATCTTACAACTATTGGGAATCTCTGTTTTATGGCCTTAATAGGGTTAATTATTGCTTCAATTGTCAATATCTTTTTCTCTAATCCAATACTTTACTGGGCAACAACCTATATAGGAATTTTAATTTTTGTGGGTTTAACTGCCTATGATACTCAAAAGATAAAAAAATTAAATATTATAGGAAATGAAGGTACAGATGAAGATAAAAAAGAGGCCATTATAGGAGCTCTGGTGTTATATTTAGATTTCATCAATCTATTTTTACTGCTTTTGAGAATATTTGGAGTCAGAC
>JAKJGF010000297.1 GCA_022704525.1 Bacillota bacterium
ATTCGGGGATATTTACTTTAAGCTTCTTACCAAATTCCATAATCTTCTTTGCCGACTTACCGAGAGAACCATCCATGCTTTTTGGTAAACCCATTACTATTTTAGAAACCCTGTGAATAGTAATAATCTTTTTCAAATAAACAAATACATCTATTTTGGAATCCACTTCAATTACTTCCAGACCTGTAGCGATTGTTCCTGTAGGATCACTGATAGCAATACCTATTCTTTTATGACCAATATCAAGCCCTAAAATTCTATTGATTTTCACAGAGCCTCCATAAAACTATCCAGCATTTTAAGAGATTTTATATCTTTACCCAGATTACAAATAATCAGACTTCTCAAAAGACAACGGCTTTCATTGTTAATTCCGGTAGAAAAAGAAATTTTCTCAAGATCTCCAGGAAGAACTTTTAAAAGACTGTGCAAAAAATTCAAAGTCTTCAGTGAAACCGTGAAATATTCTTTACCCTGAGGAAAAATACACTTTTCACAGAAAGCACCTCCAAGAGTAGTAAAAAATTTTACATATGAAGAAGTAAACAAATTACCACACCTGAGACATCTTTCTAAGATCGGATTTACACCAAGAGACTTCAAAAAATGTATTTCCGTATATCGTAAAATCAAATCCAGATTATCATGATATTCGAGAAGGGAAAGACCGGACAGAACTAAAGAGAATAATTCTATATTTTCCTGGCCCGGTAATATAGAATCAGTAACGATTTCAATAAAATAACTTGCACAGGCCAGACGTCTCAGGTCTTCTCTTAAAGAATAATGGGAATTACAAAGTTCTGCCTGAGTAATTACAGCCAGATTTTTTCCTTCTGAAAGCATAAGGTAAACATGAGAGAATATTTCCAGAGTACCACCAAATTTACTGGAAGGCTTTCTTATCCCTCTGGCCACTGCATCAATTCTGCCATAAAGAGGTGAGAATAAAATAAATATTCTATCTGCCTCACTCAAATTATGGGTTTTAAGAACAACAGCATCAGTCTTATAAAGAGACACTAATAGCCATCGCCTTTACTCTTTTTACATTCCACAATAGCTACACTGGCACTGGCACCAATTCTCGTAGCACCTGCTTTTACCATTTCCATTGTTTTATCATAATCACGAATACCGCCGGAGGCTTTCACTCCCATATATTTCCCCACTACCTCCCGCATAAGAGCAATATCTTCAACAGTAGCACCACCGGGTCCAAAACCGGTAGAGGTCTTTACGAAATCTGCCCCTGCTTCTTTCGAAAGTTCACAGGCCTTTATCTTCTCTTCACGATTAAGAAGAGCTGTCTCCAGGATAACCTTCACTATACGTCCTCCTGCAGCATCTACCACAGATTTTATATCATGTCTTACAAGATCGTAATCACCGGCCTTGAGAGCTCCCACATTGATAACCATATCTATCTCATCTGCACCATTTGCAACACAATCACGTGTTTCCATAGCTTTGGTCACAGATGTATCAGCTCCCAGGGGAAAGCCCACAACAGTACAGACCTTTACAGGACTACCTGAGAGTAAATCCCTTGCAAGGGCAACATAAGTGGGGTTAATACAGACAGAAGCAAATTTATATTTTCTTGCTTCTTCACATAATTTTATTATTTCATTCTTTGTTGCATCAGGTTTAAGAAGGGTATGATCTATCAAGGAAGCCAGATTAACCTTAATATCTCCCGATATACCCGGTGAAGCGCCCACACGGCTTGCACCTGCTTCAACTATGGCATCTACATTGGCAGGTATTCCCTCTACACAGAGACCACATCCGCCGCATTCTCCACCTTTTGCCCAGGAACACATAAGGACTGTTTTCTCTGAAGGCTTTATCGATGAAGTAAAAAGTTCAGAAAGATGATTTTTAAAATTCTTTAAAGGTACAAGTTCAACACCAAGTCCTCTCAATTGATCTAATCTTTCTATGAGTCTTGAATTAAGCCTGGAATTAGAAGAAAGAGTCTCTGAAGAAGACATAGATAAAGATAAAAAGATACCATCAGGTGCACAGACAACTTTTTTACCTGTATAAAGAGCCTGAAGTACTATTTTACTTATAAAAGTATCTCCTATAAGAGAGGATATCTTAAAAGCATCAGACATAGTTAAAACAGGTATAATAACTACATTTACTTCTTTAAGAATATTAAAAATCTCTTTTGGAACATCTTTATCTACATTTTTAATAGAAGGATTAATTTTCTTTAAGCCTTCTTCTCCAAGTTTCTCTCTTGCTTCTTTAGATATGGCCCATGCACAGTTACAGCCTTCCCGTATCATAGTTCTCACATACTGAAAAGCCTCGTCAAAACCTTCTTCTCCACCACCGAGAACAACCAGTCCGGAGAAAGAAATTCTTTTATCTATTTCTTTAACAGAAGACTTTGAAGGGGAAGTTCCTTCGAGTTTATTTACAACTTCTTTTGTTATAGCCTCTACTAATTGTTTTAAATCCAGATCCACTATTTACACCTGCCTTTTCTGGAGAAATTTTCTCTCCACATCCATTATCTTGGCAACACGCCTCATGTGTCTGCCTCCTTCAAATTCTGTCGCAATCCAAGTTGATACTATCCTTTTAACAAGTTCTTCTCCTGTTACTCTACTCCCCAGGGTAAGAATATTTGCGTCATTATGGGCCCTGGAATTCCAGGCAGTAAAACAATCATAACAGGCACTTGCCCGGATCCCTGGAACCTTGTTTGCAGTTATAGCACTGCCACAACCTGCGCCGTCGATTATAATCCCCAGAGATACTGGGTCTTTACTTACCATATCTGCCACAAGAAAAGCTATATCGGGATAATCAACGGGGTCTTTACTATAAGTACCATAATCAAGTACTTCATGGCCAAGTTCCTTTATAAATTTCTTTAAAATCTCTTTGAGATCAAATCCTCCGTGGTCACTACCGATTATTATTTTCATAAAGGGGTAACCTTTCTTTTTACTCTAAAATTTTCTTTTTGGCAATATCTTTTCCACTTCTTCATGAGGCCGTGGAATAACATGAACAGATACTAATTCTCCCACTTTTCTTGCAGCTTCTGCTCCTGCATCAACGGCGGCCTTTACTGCTCCCACATCTCCCCTGACCATAACTGTTACATAGGCAGATCCGATTCTTTCCTCCCCTATCAATTCCACGTTGGCCGCTTTAACCATAGCATCAGAAGCTTCAATAGCTCCTATAAGACCTTTAGTTTCAATCATTCCTAAAGCTAAAATACTCAAAGGTTAACACCTCTCTTTTATTTCTGTATAATGAATAGTTAAAATATATTCTATAGTAGAATCTTTTTCCCTTCAAATAAACAGGAGATCTAAAAATTTTGCTATAAATATGTTAGAAAAGCTATTTAAAATTACAAATACAAAAACAAGAGTCAATAAGCCATGGCTTATTGACTCTAATTTATTGAAGATATGTTACTTTTTAGCTGCTTTCTTCGCTTTTTTCTCAGCCCGTTTCTCTTTTAATGTTTTTTCCGATTTCTTTTTTTCTGCTTTTTTAATAGTTTGACCTTTTGCCATAATATATCTCCTTTTACTGATAATATTTTGAATTTACTTACATACTATCTTCCAGAGTTATAAGTCTGGTAATAGTAAATATGTTAATATTTTGACACAACTTTTATTAGAATATCTATAATTATATTAATTCCTCCATATTCTGTCAATATATCTTGAATTTTAAATTATTCCAATTTATCAAATTTTTCTAAAAATTCCTTTGCCTTCAGAATAATAATGTTTTTATATTCCCCAATTATCAACAGATCTTTATCTGCGGTAATTATAACTTTTGCATTTCCTTTTATGGCACATTCTATAAATTTATTATCCATCGGATCTCTACAAATTTCTACTTTAAAATTGGGCTTTACTATTTTTGCTTTCTGATGAATAAGCCTGATTAATCTTTTAATATGATACTCAGAAACCTGCAGACGATATAAGACTCCAATGATTTCAAGTAAAATTTCTTTTGTTGTAATAAGGGTAATTTTACCTTTCTGCCATTTCCTTATTACCTCTTCTGCTATTCCACCGGTTAAAAAAGCTGAGACAAAAACATTGGTATCCAGGACAACTCTAAGCACTGTTTTTCCTCACTTCTCTCAGAGCTTTCCCTATTTCATCATCTGTTATTTCTTTTGCTCTGCCGAAAGATTTCATCTCATTGAGAAGAGTTTCTATTTCTTCTTCCCATGTTGCTTGATGAGAAAACCATTTCTCAATTGTTTCTTTGCTGAATCTCCAGCAACGCCCCACTTTTTTTGCAGGAATCTTTCCCTCTTTGGCAAGTCTGTATACTGTTATTTCACTTAAATTTAGCAACCTGGCGACATCAGGTACTGTAAGCACTTCCATTATATTTATCACCTCTTACTTTATATTATCTATATTATACTTTTTTATCTTTAATTTATCAATAATATTTACAGAATTTACTTTTTGATTGCTTTTTCCTGAAAATTATTTTTACGAGAGCTAGCATTACAGTGATTTATTATTAAAAGTAATATATAATTATAGAAGGAGCTTATTGCCAGGAAACTCGAAACAGAACTTGTTTTTTAGCTCCAGAGTCTTTCTCTGATAGTTTTATGAGGATATGGGATAACAACACTTTCTGTTATCAGATCCTCCTGTGTTACCAATTCCAGGGAAGCCTTTACTGCTGCCTGAACTGCACCCACCTCGCCGGTAAGAAATACAAAACCCTTTCCACCCAGGCCCCTGGCAAGTCTTATTTCTATCAGTCTGATAGAAGCGGCTTTTACTGCATTATCTGCTACAGTAATGGCAGATACTACGGAATATGTTTCTATAACACCCAGAGCTTCAATCTCTCCCACATCCGACGAGGCAGAAAGGGCAGGTAAGACCTGTGGGTGAATACTGGGAATAACAGTACTGTTAATCCAGAAACGTCCTGCCGTTTCACGGCCGACTTTAATGGAGGTTTCCACTGCCCCCACATCTCCGGAGATAATAATTATATATTTACCGG
>JAKJGF010000298.1 GCA_022704525.1 Bacillota bacterium
CTATCTGTTAAATGAAATAAGATTACACGGAGAAAATAAGGAAACACTGGATGAAATAGTAAATCTTTCTATAAAATACGGCATAGTTACGCCTTATACATCCTCTCTTATAAAGGAAGAGATTGCAAGACCGAGAGGTCAGGCTCCTCCTGTTGAATATGATAAAGAGATATATTCCAATATGCCTTATGTTTATGGTGATGAGACAAAGGGTAAATCTGATGCATCAGGGAAAGACAATGTACAGGCCAGTAAGGCCATGCAGGTATATGAAAAAACTGAAACTCTGCAGGCCGGGTCTCCTCCGTCACTTCATGGTGGATATGCTCAGAACGAAGGAATAGCATCATCTATGAAGACAGTGGAAGATAAGACATTTTATCTTAAAGATGGTACCTGGACTGACAGTATCTATAAAGATGAAGATAAGAAAATAGAAGTGAAGTTCTTAAGTGAGAAGTATTTTGAACTCCTTAAAACATATCCCTCTCTTGGGAAATATCTCTCTATTGGAAATAACCTTATTATAGTATTTCAGAGTAAAGTCTACCATATATTTTCTGAATAAATATATGCAGGGGCTCACAATTTGTGGGCCCCTGGAGAATTAATTATATTACTAAGTTACCAGAATAAACCTCTTTTTTTACGCTTTTTTTCTTCTTCTCCATCTTCTTTTGCTTTTTCTTCTTCTTTTTCTTCTTTTACCTCCTCTTTTGGTTTTTCTTCTGCTACAGGTTCTACTGGTTTTTCCTCTGCTACAGGTTCTACTGGTTTTTCCTCTGCTACAGGTTCTACTGGTTTTTCCTCTGCTACAGGTTCTACTGGTTTTTCTTCCTCTTTAACTTCCTCTTTAACTTCTTCTGGTTTTTTAATTATAAAATCATCTTTAAAGTGAATAATTGCTTTTTTTACTGTAGCACCATATCTATCTATTTCCTCCCCACTTAATTCTCCTCCCAGACAGATACTCCGTAAAACAAAAAGAATAAAATCATTTTCCGGAGTTTCAAGTTGTTTCTGTAAATATTCTTTTGTTTTTATAGTATATTTTAGATTTTTAGACTCCTGGAGAATATTTTCTATATTATATAATTCTTTTTTAAATTTCTCCAGTTCCTTTATGCTTTCTTCTTTCAAATTTGCCAGGTCTATAGTAATAACTGGTTTTTCATCCAGCTTATTTGCCTCATCGAGGTCTGTAAAGACATGATAGGTAATACCATTGGTTAAGATTGCAAGTCTGGCTTTCCCGATAGTAGTAAAGTGTCTGGATACTTCCTGTCTGTATGTATCTAGTGTTTCTTTGAGACCTTTAACCTCAATAATTATCTCCGGTTCTTCCTTCCTGAGAATAACATAATCGATTATATCTTTTTCTAAGGGGTAGGAGGGAATAAATTCACCTGGATCAAATATGTCATAACCAAGGCATTTCAGGAAAGGCATAACAAGAGAATATTTAATAGCCTCTGTTGTTGGTAGTTTGTCTCTTAAATTTACTAATCTTTCAGCCAGTGTTTTAACTTCTTCACTAAATCCCATATTTAATCAATCTCCTTTCATTAATTTTTGATTTTTCTCTCTATACTATATTTTTTTATTCTATAATTAATTCTGAAAGTCCTTTATATTTAAAATTTTTGTAAAAATAAATTTTAGACTTTAAAAATTTGTTATAATATTTATCGGAGGTAATATAAATGAAAAATAAAAAATCGGTAAAGAAGAAATTTTATGTTGTATGGAAAGGAAGGAATAAAGGTATATTTACCTCATGGGAAGATTGCAGTACACAGGTTTCAGGTTTTAAAGGAGCAGAATATAAATCCTTTAATACACTGGTAAAAGCAGAAGAAGCCTTTAAAAGTAATAGCACTGTTTTTATTGGAAAAGAAATATTTGCATCAGACCTGTCAGATGAGGAATTAAAGTTAATAGGTAAGCCAGTTTTAGAAAGTATTGCTGTAGATGGGGCATGGAACTCTGTGACTGGTATAATGGAATACAAAGGAGTTTATACAGAGACAGGGAAAATACTTTTCAAACAGGGGCCTTTTAAAGATGGTACAAATAATGTGGGAGAATTTCTGGCAGTTGTTCATGGTCTTGCCTATTTGAAAAAGATTGAGAGTTTCATCCCTGTTTATACTGATAGTTCTACGGCAATTACATGGGTTAAATATAAAAAATGTAATTCACGTCTTGAAAAGACTGAAAGAAATAAAATCCTTTTTGATTTAATAGAAAGAGCAGAGAGATGGCTATGGGAAAATAAATATGAAAATGAAATATTGAAATGGGAAACCAGGGCATGGGGTGAAATTCCTGCTGACTTTAATAGAAAGTAAGGTTTATCATATATTTACAGAGGAAAGTTTTAGTAGAATATAGAATAAATATTGTAAAAATAATTTGTTAAGGAATATATACAGGGAGGTTTTCTTATGTATATGTCTTCTCCTGATAAGCAATCAGAGGAGTTGGTCTCCAAGGGGTTGGATCTATTTTATGAAAAGAATTATGATGAAGCAATTGCATGTTATAATAAAGCTTTGTCACGTGATCCTACCTATACAAAAGCCTGGCTTAATAAAGGTAGAGCTTTTGCCATACAGGGCAGATATGATGATGCGATTATATGTTATGATAGAGCTTTGGCAGTTAACCCCGGTTATGCCAAGGCATGGTATAATAAAGGTGTTGCTTTTTCTGATCAGGGAAAGCATGCAGAAGAAGTTAAGTGTTACGATAAGGTTTTAGAACTGGACCCTCAGGATGTTGATGCCTGGTATAATAAAGGACTGGCTTTATTTATACTTGGAAAATACTCTGCAGCTATCAGATGTTATGATAAAGCTTTAGAGATTAATTCTGAATGTGTGGATACCTGGTTTTACAGGGGTAAGGCTTTAGCTCTTTGTAGTAAGTATAGTGATGCTCTTTTAAGTTATGATAAGGTTCTGGAGCTTAATCCTCAATATAGTAAGGAAGTATGGTATAATAAAGCAGAAGCTCTGGCTAATCAGGGGAGATATAAAGATGCTCTCGTATGTTATGATAGTGCCATAAATTTTGATTGTAGATATGCATCTCCCTGGTGTGGAAAAGGTAATATTTTATTTAGCCAGGAAAAATATGATGAGGCACTACAATGTTACAATAAAGCTCTGGATCTGGATCCTACCCTTGCTGATGCCTGGTATTATAAAGGTGTAGTTTTCAGTAAACAGAAAAAATATGATGAGGAAATAGAGTGTTATAATATGGCTATAAAAATATCTCCTGACTATATTAAACCCTGGCATAATAAAGGATTACGTATGTTTGAAAAGGAAAACTATGAGGAAGCACTTGAATGTTACGAAAAGGTTCTATCTATTAATCCTGAAGATTATCTGACTTATAATGATAAGGGAAAGGCACTGTCAGCATTAGGAAGGATTGAGGAAGCCCTTGAATGTTTTGATAAAATTCTCATTAATTATCCTATGGATGATTTTGTCTGGTATGAGAAAGGAAAAGCACTGGCCTGTCTTGAAAGACATGAAGAAGCTCTTGAGTGTTATGATAAAATTTTAAAGGTTTATTCTGATAATATTTATGCCCTTTATAAAAAGGGAGTTTCTCTGTCTTTGCTAACTCAATATGAAGAAGCAATTAAATATTTTAACAGAGTTTTAAAACTTGATCCTGAAGATCATATGGTTTATTATGAAAAGGGTAAAGCTTTAGCCTCTACTGGTAAGATTGAAGATTCTATTAAATGGTTTAATAAAGCTTTAAAGAAAGATCCTGAAGATAGTAATATCTGGAATAGTAAAGGAGAAAGTCTTTTCATCCAGAAAAAATATAAATTAGCTATAGAATCTTATAATAGAGCACTGAAGTTCAATCCTTCACATGTCCCTGCTCTGGTTAATAAAGGGATTGCTTTATTCAAGCTGAAAAAGGATGATGAAGCTATGGATTGTTATATTAAAGCTCTTGAGTCTGAACCTGATAATCCCTATATAGATCAGTTAAAAGAAAAATGCTTAAAAACTAATATAGGATTATATTTAGACTCACGAAAGGAGTAAATGAAATGGCTAAAAAGAAAATTCTTATGCTCACAGGAGATTATGTGGAAGATTATGAGGTAATGGTTCCTTTTCAGATTCTTACTATGGTAGGCCATACGGTTCATACAGTCTGTCCTGGAAAGAAAGCCGGTGATGTTATTCGTACTGCTATTCATGATTTTGAAGGAGATCAGACCTACAGTGAAAAAAGAGGACATAATTTCAAAATTAATGCCAACTTTGATGAAGTAAACCCTGAAGACTATGACGGGCTTGTTATACCGGGAGGAAGGGCACCCGAATATATTCGTCTTAATGAACGTGTACTGGATATAGTAAGATATTTTGCAAAATCCAATAAACCCCTTGCTTCTATCTGTCATGGCCAGCAGGTTCTTGTGGCAGCAGGTGTATTGGAAGGTAAGTTCTGCACTGCCTATCCTGCAGTTAAGCCGGATATCTTAAGAGCAGGTGCTAAATGGTGAGAAGTAAATGAAACTTTCTCCAATGCATATATAGATGGAAATCTTGTTACAGCTCCGGCATGGCCAGCACACCCGGAATGGATGGCAAAGTTCCTGGAATTACTGGGAAGTAAGATTGAAGCGTGAGAGACGTGAGACGTGAGACGATAATATCTCTTCTTTTCACTTTTTATTTCTGAGGGATCGCTCCTCATCTAAATTACTTCCGCAGTGTTTGCATTTTATGGCTTTAGACTTTATTTCTTCGGCACAGAAAGAACATTTTTTTATATTATCAGCACAAGGGGAAAGTCTTTTTGTAGATGGATTATATATTTTTATATATTCTTATATGAGGAGATAAACTATAATTATACAATAGAAATTTCCTTTATACAAGGCAATAAAAATATATTCGGTTAGAGTGATTGCTTCTGGAGACTCATAAAAAGTTAAGCCTTAAGAAGGATTTTACTATTAAATGTATAAATAATAATTTAATAATTAA
>JAKJGF010000067.1 GCA_022704525.1 Bacillota bacterium
AAATTTTCTTTTCTTCCCCGGTGATATAGGCTATCATAATATGGCCCTAAATCCGTTTTTATTTTTACTTTTACTGACTGTTGTTCGTTACGGTACACGGTGGGGCTATTATGCACTGGCCATTTCCATAGCTTATTATATCTTTACTCCACCATACAATCCAAATTTCATTATAAGTCGCCTTCCTGAAATGGTACTCTTTTTTATTCTTCTTATTATATTCGGAGCTATTCAGTCAAGATATACTATAAGAATGAAAGAATTAGAAGAAAAACTATTAGAAGCAGAAAAAGAATATCGTGAATTAAATGAACGTTATGAAATAACATCTTTTTTAAAGGAAAATTATGAAAAAAAACTTTTAACTCAGACTACCACCATGGCAGATCTCTATGGAGATGCAAGGAATATGCAAGTTCTAGATGTAGAAGAATTATATAAAGAAATTCATAAAATTCTTCAGAAATATGTAGAATCAGAAAAAAGCAGTCTTTATATGTTAGAAGGCAATAACTTAAGATTAAAATCTTATTTCGGTTACAGAGATGATGAAAAACCATTGGAAAATAAGAGTATATCGGAAAGTCCCTATAATATAGTCTTTGAAAAAAAAGAACTGGTAAGTATAAAAGAAGCTCAATTTAAAGAGACTGTAATAAGTGATTTACCTGTCTATATAGGGCCTTTAAAGAACAGTTCAGACGAAATTATAGGTGTCTTAAATGTAGACAATATAAGATTGTTAAACTTTAACAGAGTAAAGAAAAAATTATTTTCTTTAATATGTGACTGGCTGGCCAGAGCTATAGAAAATGCTGTATCCTATAAAATTTCCGAGGGAAGAAGAATAATTACACCGGAAACTCAAATATTTAAATATAAATATTTTTTAATGAGACTAGAAGAAGCAATGGCTAATTCAGCGAGTACCGGAGCAAAATTTACTTTCTTCTTAATAGAAATACTTGATTGGGATACAATAATAGCAGATAATAAAAAATCTGTTTTAAAATTTGTAAGCCGTATCATTCAGCAAAATATGAGAGAATGTGATATTTTAGCACATTTTGAAAAAGAATATGAATTAGCTCTTCTAATGGTCCATCCTACAGAGGAAGAAATAAGATTTTTTATGGATAGCCTTCAAGAACAGATGGATATATTCAGTTTAAAACCTTTTAAAGATAAAACCAGAATACTAAAAATAAAAACTAGATATACTTCAGATTTTTACAAAGGTCTTGAAGAAATGCTGAAGAGTGTAAGAAGTTAACAAGGAGATTTTTTATGGGTGCACGTAAATATGTATTAATTTTTATGCTTATCAGCCTTATAATAGAATGTTTTTCAATATATCTTCTGGTCTCAAATTATCCGGCCTATAGGATATCAACAATTATGGTAATTCTTATAGTACACGTTATAGCATCAATACTGGCTGCCTGGCCCTTTGAATCTGTTTACAGAACAAAAAGGTATCTTTCCTTATTTGTTTTTGTTCTTCTAATGACCCTTTCTCTGGCAGGTTATATTATTATAATACAATTTTGTTATGAAGTCTATTTTAGTAAAACACCCCGTCTGTATGAGGAATATCGTCAGCATATTTTATCAGGTCTGGAACAAAGTAACTCCCTTCCACCATTTAAAGATTCCTATTCTTATTTAAGACGAAATATTGATTTTGAATCCGTCTATGACAGTATAAAAGATGATAAAGACTTTCCAAGAAAACTGAAGGCAATAAAAACTCTTGGGAAGATAAAAAACCCGGATTCCATAAAGGCTCTAAGAGTAATGCTATCGGACCCTCATATGGATATAAGATATTATGCAGGAGAAGAGGTTGCCTCTATAAATGAACAGTATAATATATTCATAAATGAATTAAAAAAGGAACTTACACGCAAACCTACAGACACGCAAACATACCTTGAAACAAGTAATTTACTTATAGATTATGCCTTTTCCGGTTTTTTTGAACTTGAGGAAATAAAAGAAAAATTAGAAGAAGCCAGAATCACACTTAAGAGGGTTCTGGAATTAGATCCAGCACTCTTTGAAGCCCATTTCCTTCTGGGATATATCTATCTTTTTAATAAGGAATATGGTAAGGCCATAGATTGTTATAAAAAGGTTCTGGATATAAAAAACACATTCTCCCTGAAAGGTAATGATTTATCTACTCTACTGGGGCTAACAGAATGTTACTGGCAGAAAAAAAATTTAAAAGAGGTAGATATATATATAAAGAAAATAGAAGAAATTTTAATAGATTATAAAGGTAAAGATAAAGAATTAATAATAAATTTTATTGATACATGGAGTGAAGTCAATGTATAGCAGCACATCCCTGGCGTCTGTAGAAAGAAAGCAGAATATGAGCACAGGGGAAAGAATAGAGGAAATCTTCAAATATATACTTTCTTTTGACCCTTCAGTGAGAGAAAAAGGAAGAACACTTCTTTCAGAACTTAAGAATACGTTCGAGCTTCAGAAACTGGCAGAATTAGCAAGAGAAAGAGATTTCAAAATAAAATATTATGTCTTAGAACAGCTTGGAAAGTTTCAATATAAAAGTACTATAAAAAGTCTAATTCAATTTTTATCTGATGAAAATATTCTCATTCAGCGTAAAGCAGAAAGGATTTTAGATGAAATCGAAATAGAGGATAAATATGATTATTTATTGTCTTTAATTAGAGAAGGTTCTTTATCAACAAGGCTTTATTCTATCAAAACCCTCGGACTGGCAAGACAGGTAAATGCTGTATTACCACTCGTACATCTGCTAAAAGATAAGGAATCAGAAATAAGATATCATACTATAGATGCCCTGCGGCTTATAGGAGATCCCCGCTCAGATGAAGAGATTATTAAATGTCTGAAAGATGAAACCCCCGAAGTCTGCTATGGCGCATCAATTTATTGTGGAACCCGAAAGGTTAAAAAATCCTGTGCTTATCTTTATGGTTTGTTAAAGGATGAGAATCCAAAGATTCGCACTTCTGCAGTATGGGCACTCGGTCAGATTAAAGATAAAAAATGGACAGGAAAATTAAAGGATTTTTTAACAAGAGAAGAGGATGAGAATGTAAGATGTGAGATATTAAAAGCCCTGTACAGCTCAGGACAATTCAATTTATTAAAAAATGATCCTTCTCTCCGGGATGGTAGTTATTCAACAAAAGCTATTGGAGACTGGTATTTTATTATTACCTCCCGTGAGAAGGAAAAGATATCAGACATCTGTCTTTTTATTGAAGGAAGTTATCCCTATGTAACGGGAGGCGTAGCAAGCTGGGTGAAAGATATATTAGACTATTGTAAGGATTTGACATTCTCCATAGTTTCTATAAGGCCATCCAGTGCGGAAATAAAAGAATTCAAACATCCCCTTCCTTCCAATGTACTATATTATACAGAAATAAATCTATTTGATTTACCGGAGATAAAATCTCAAAAAACAGATAGAATAAAAGAAAAACTCAATATAATATTTGACTTTATAAAGAACATCGATAAACAGAAAATAAACAATTTTGAAACAATATGTACCACTCTTGGAATAATGGATAAATTACAGGTGAATATTCACGATTTGCTCTTTTCAAGAGAAGCCTGGAGACTTATACATAAATTCTATGAGATCAACCAGGATCTGCCTTTTCTGGAGTTTTTCTGGTCTTACAGAGCAATGGTATTACCGGTTTACAATATAATAAATGCCACCATACCCAGAGCTTCTTTATATTATACTGCTCTCACAGGATATGCAGGACTTGCGGCGGTTCTGGCCAGAATAATTTATAATAAACCATTACTTTTAACTGAGCACGGTATTTATCACAGAGAAAGAATGATAGAGATAAGTAACACCGAATGGATCTATCAGATGAAAGATGAAGGTTTTACTGTAACCGAAATGCTGGGAGGACTGAAAAAAATCTGGTATCATATGTATCAGTCTTTCAGCTATATGACCTATAAATTCGCAGATAGAATTACTACTCTATTTAAGGAAAATGCCGCTATGCAGATAAAAGCCGGTGCAAACCCTGAAAAGATTATTATTATCCCTAATGGTATAGATATAAGTCACTTTGAACACATTAAAAAAGGTAATATTACAGATAAAGATAGTTTTGTTATAGCTCTCATAGGAAGGGTTGTAGAAATAAAGGATATTAAAACCTTTATCTGGGCAGCCCGGCAGGTCTGTGATAAATTCTCTGGCAAGATAAAATTCCTGATTATGGGAAGCTATGAAGAAGACCCTCTTTATGCAGAAGAATGTATGTCTTTAGCAAAACTTCTTAATCTTGATGAGGTTATGGAATTTACAGGAAATGTAGATCTAAAAGAATATTTCAAAGATATTGATCTGGTAGTTCTTACAAGTATAAGTGAAGGTCAACCCCTTTCATTAATGGAAGCTATGTCCTGCGGTATCCCCTGTGTGGCTACAGATGTAGGTAGTTGTAAAGCTTTACTCTACGGTAAAGATGAAGAAGATGAAAAATCAGGCTCCTGTGGTATTATAACCAAAGTACACTCATCTGCCGAGACAGCAAATGCAATAATTAACATACTATCCAATCCCGAAGTATATAAAAATATGGCAGAAACAGGAAAAAGCAGGATAAGAAATCATTACCAGAAAAAAAATGTTTTTAATTTATATCGTGCTGAATTCAGCAGATTTTTAGATAAATAGGAGAAAATATTATGGCTGGCATAGGTTATACCCTGAAAAAACTGATTAAAGAAGATCGGTATATAAGTGACTTTAAAGTAAATCTTTATACAGTGACAATTTCTGCAGGTCCCTGGTTATTCGCAGTTCTCTCTATTACAGCATTGCTTATACTGACAGGTAAGGCCGCAGAGGAAGATATGATAATTTTCAGAGCTATCATAGTTTACGTCTATGCTTTTTCTTTAATCCTTTCAAGCCTTTTTCAGTTAATTTTTACCCGTTTTATTTCTGATAAATTATATGAACGAGAATATTCATCACTCTTACCAAATCTAATGGGTCTGATGATTTTATGCGGCTCCTTAAATTTTATTGTAGCTTCTCTTTATATGGCCTTTACAAAAGTAAATTTCTTTATTAAAGTACTCTCGGTACTTTTATTCTGTACAGTAAGCTATCAGTGGATACTCATGGTATTTTTATCCACTATAAGAGATTATATAACTACAACATTCATCTTCTTTTTGGGATTTTTCTTAAGCTTTCTGGGCGCCTTCTTTCTGGGTAATTATCTGGGATTAGCAGGATATCTATCGGGTTTTATGGCAGGACAGATTTTTATTCTGATCTTTTTAATAGAACGTTTAATAAGAGAATTTCCTCCAGGTGAAGATAAAATCTTTGATTTTACCTTTTATTTCAGAAAATATCCTTCTTTGCTCTGGGGAGCTTTTTTATATAATTTTGGTTACTGGCTTGATAAAATAATATTATGGTGGTCTTTTAAGGGTACAGGAATTGCCGACAATTCCTTTCGATATAATTATCCTTATGATACAGCTCTCTTTCTGTCTGTTTTAACAATAGTCCCTGCTATGTCGATATTTTTTCTGCAGGTAGAAACAGAATTTTATGAAGCTCTCAGAAGATATATCAATACAATTCTTAATAAAGGCACTTATGAAATTATAGAACAGAAAAGAAAAAAATTAATATATCTTCTAAAAGTGAAAATGATGGAAATGGTGGAATTTCAATTTTTAGTTACTTTTGTAGTATGTTTGCTTTCCTCCAGAATAATAGAATTCCTTGGATTTAATAAAACAGATGTTACTCCTGTATTTATTATACTTTTACTGGGATCATTCTTTCAGATATTATTTTTAAATTTAATTGTTTTATCCTGGTATCTTGAATTATTGAATGAATCTTTATTATGTGTTTTTATATTTACTCTGTTAAATGGTGTCTTTACATATATTCAGTTGTATTACACCAATCTGCCTCTGGGCACAGGATATCTGGCAGCAATAATTATCACTTTTCTAATACTATTAATTCTCTTTATATATAGATTGAGAGAGCTAAATTACCTCACTTTTGCCAGAAGTAATAAGCTGGAAGCAACTCCTGTGGCTATGCCGAAATTTAATTGAACCTGGCCAGTGTTGAACTTATTTTTTAGAACTCCTTAAGATGCTTATATTATAAGGCAGGATTTTCAAGTGAATTTGACGAAGTTATAATTAAAAATGCTGGTCCGTCGTCGAATCGAAAAAATAAACCCTATGTATACTAATATGGATTCGCTTTAACCTGGATGTATATTATATGATAGTTAGTCAAAACAGTATAAAGAGTATAAAAAAGATTAAGTGGATTTTGCTTTCTATTTCAGTGTGGATATACCTATTATAGTAATTCTTATACTTATATTTCTTCCCATAATTAGACGTCTACCAGATAGAAAGGGACAAATTGTTGTCTGTGAAATCAATATACAAAATATTGTAGCATCGGAGTGGTAATTACATGAAGACCATACCTGAATTTAGTATTCACAATAGTGGGTACAGTTATACCCACAATAAAAAATCCGATAATTATACCATCTGGTGTGGCTATCCACAGGCTCATACCAGCTCAAAAATAATTTTCTCCACCGGGTGCTGGCCTCAGTATAATCCATCAAAGAGATTAATTTGAAAACCATAATCAGTGTAATTAGGAAAAAATAAACTATAATTTTATAGACATAAGGAGAGATTTAATGAAATTAACTATCAAAATATCTTGTATATTATTTGTTATTTTATTATTTCTTCCAGTTTGCAGAAATCTGATTTCAAGAAAATCGTTACCACTTACTACCACTGCCATTCCTATAGATTACCCGAGAGATCCCACCAGTGTTATAATAAAAGCCCAGATTACGAGAAAAAATCTTCCCATTACAGAAGTAGTATTATCCAGTATCACTGATTTTTGCCTTTATGGAGACAGGACTTTATTCTACAGAGTTGAACATTTTATACCCGATAAAACCTCTTTACCGGAACATGTTAAAACTGGAACAGCACTTTATTCACCTTCTCCCCTGGCAACAGTAATTGATACACAGGAAAAAATTTTTGCCTATCCTGAAATGAAAGTTGTCAGACTGAAAGAAGAAGAAGTACAGAAGCTTCTTAATTTCATTATAGTAGAAAAAAAATTTTTCAATCTTCAGAAAAGTAAAGAAAAGAAAAAAGATGATGAATTCTCTCTGAAGATAAATACCAATAAAGGTGGGAAAACAATAACCTTTTATTCTGATGGTCAGAAAGAACTGATTGATATATATAATTTATTGAAAAATTTTGATCTCTCCGGGGCGAAACCTTATAAACCGGAGAAAATTCTTCTGTCAGTTTATAACGTGCCCGATTATATGGATAACTGTACGAGAAAAGCTACTATATGGATGTATAATGAAATTAATTTAGAAAACCTTTCCAAAGAATATACTCCCCATGAGTTTGATAAAAAAGCAGTTGATGAGATATGGGATTTCTTTCAGAAATATCCTCCTGATGAATATTTTTATTTTCAGGGTGATGCAGTTTATGGACTTTTATACAGATCCTATCTGCGCGATGAACTTATAAGGAGATAAAAATGCCTGTACTTATAATACATGGAGGAGCTGGAAGAATTGATAAAGAGAGAGAGGAAAAGGGGAATAAAGTTATAGAAAATATACTGGATACAGTAGAACCCATGTTGAAAACAGGGAAAAGGGCTATGGATATTGTAGAATTTGTTGTTAATCTGATGGAAGACAACGAAATGTTTAATGCAGGCTATGGTTCTGTATTAAATTATGATGGATTTCCTGAAATGGATGCCTCTGTAATGTTAGATGACGGGAGTTTTGGTGGAGTGGCATCTATTTATGGAGTTAAGCATCCTGTAAGTGTAGCAAGAAAAGTTATGGAAAAAACAGATCATCTATTGCTGAATGGGAAAGGTGCAGTGGATTTTGCCCGAGTTATGGGCTTTTCAGAATTTAATGAAATACCGGACGTGAAAAAAAAGAGGTGGAAAGAACTAAGATATGCTTTACAGGAAGATAAAACCACTCACGGTGAACTCATATACTGGAAAAAACTGAAAGATTTTACTGAAATGCATTATGGAGATAGATATGGAACCGTAGGAGCAGTATGTCTGGACTCGGGGGAAAGAATAGCTTCAGCTACATCTACTGGAGGTATCTGGTTGAAATTATATGGCCGTGTGGGAGACACTCCTATTATGGGAGCAGGTACCTATGCTTCTAGCTATGGGGGGGCTTCTGCTACAGGCTATGGTGAGGCAATAATGAAGATGTTTCTTACAAAAAGAGCAGTGGATCTGATGAAAGATTATTCTGCCTCTGAGGCAGTTAAAAGAGCAGTAGAAGAGGCTACAAAGGCAGACTGTAGCTGTGGTCTTATAGGTATAGACAGGGATGGAAATATTGGTTATGCTTTTAATACCCCATCTATGTGGTTTGGATACAGACATGCCTAGGGATATTCAATTGAACGCCCCTGCAAACAAAACATACTGCCGAGGACCGGACTTGAACCGGTATGGGCTTTAAGGCCCGGAGGATTTTAAGTCCTCTGCGTCTACCATTTCCGCCACCCCGGCTATTTGAAATTCCTGTAATTATATCATATAGATTTTAATTTTGCAATAACTTAAACAGACTTTTCTTCTATAGTTACATTACTTTTATTGCTCATCCATACAGAAATAGCCAGTGCTATAAGTGCAACAGCTATTACCCCAATCCTTAAACCCGTAGAAGGAGCTATTACAACAGGTGCTATCAAAATAGCTACCAGGTTCATAACCTTTATAAGAGGATTTAAACCGGGGCCTGCAGTATCTTTAAGAGGATCTCCAACTGTATCGCCTACCACTCCTGCCTTGTGAGCTTCACTGCCTTTATCTCCAAGGAAACCTTCTTCTATTTTTTTCTTTCCATTATCCCATATACCACCGGCATTGGACATAAATACAGCCATAAGCTGACCTGTAAGGATGGAACCTGCAAGGAATGCTCCAAGAGCAGTAACACCAAAGGCAAATCCTACAAGGATAGGAGTAAATATACCCAGTATGGCAGGGCCTATAAGTTCTTTTTGTGCTGCAGTAGTGCATATATCAACACATTTCGAATATTCAGGTTTATTCTTCCCTTCCATTATACCATCGATTTCTCTGAACTGACGTCTTACTTCTTCCACTACCAGAGAGGCAGCTCTTCCAACAGCATTTATGGCCATTCCGGAGAAAAGGAAAGGAACTGCTCCACCTATAAGAAGTCCTATAAATACACCGGGCTGATTAACCTGTATTCCAATAAACTCTAACTTTTCCTTTGTTAGTCCACCAATATTCATTGGCATTAGCCCGGCCTCTTCTACAAAAGAACTGAAGAGTGATGTGGCAGCAATTACAGCTGTTGCAATGGCAAGCCCTTTTACAAGTGCTTTTGTAGTATTTCCTATGGCATCCAGTTTTGCTACAATTTCGTGGGCTCTTTTATTCTCACTGCCGCCTTCTTTCAGGGCACCGGACATTTCAAATATACCGTTTGCATTATCTGTAATGGGGCCATATGTATCCATAGCAAGAATATAACCGGTCGTAGTAAGAAGTCCAAGCCCTACAAGGGCTACTCCATACATTTGAAGTGCAGGATATCCGTTAAATATCAGCAGGGAAGCTTCCACACATGCGGCTATAACAAGTATAGCCCATACACTGCTCTGCATACCATGAGCAAGGCCTGTAAGTATCAAAGTAGCAGAACCGGTTTTTGCCGAAGCTGCCGTTTCCTTAACAGGTGTGCCATCAATATGAGTATATATATTGGTAAGATACAGTATAATTACTGCCAGAAAAACACCTGCTGCAGTAGCAGCGAAAAAACGCCACCATTCAGGAGCGCCGGGTGTGGTGAAATTTAAAAATATATAATTCACAACTCCACATCCGGCGAGAGCTGCCCCTGCCGATACAAGAAAACCTGTTGTAATAGGAACCATAGGATCTTTCATATCCTCTGTGCCTTTAACAAACCAGGTGCCAAGAATTGAGGCGAATACTCCTACAGCTCTCACAAGGAGAGGATAGAGTATAAGGCCAAGTGTCATAGAAGAAGCTAATTCTGCTCCGAATTTATCAACGAAACCGAGATAGGCACCTGCTCCAAGTATAATTGCTGCTACAAGTGTTACTTCATAGCTTTCAAACACATCGGCAGCCATACCGGCACAGTCTCCCACATTGTCTCCCACATTATCTGCTATTACTGCAGCATTACGGGGATCATCTTCAGGAATAGATTTTTCAACTTTACCAACAAGATCTGCTCCCACATCTGCCGCCTTTGTAAATATTCCTCCCCCTACCCTCATAAAGAGAGCAGCAAGACAGCCCCCAAATCCAAATCCTACAAGAACTTTCATGGCATTTTCTTTGAATATGAGAAATATAACAGTAGCTCCAAGAAGTCCAAGGCCTATGGTAAACATACCTGATACTGTTCCTGCATTAAAAGCAACTTCCAGAGCTCCTTTAAAACTTTTTAGAGCTGCCACAGCAACTCTCAGATTTCCCTGAACAGCAAGCCACATACCCATACGACCTGCCCCGTAAGAAGCAAGGACTCCTAAGAAAAAGGCTACTGAAATACCTATTGTCAGAGAAACCCTATTCTGTTCTTCTGCATAAATATTCCAGTACATAAACCCGAGAATCATAGTTATAATAACAACAAATATAAACATCGTCTTTGCCTGACGATTAAGATAAGCATCGGATCCTTCCTGAATTGCCTTCGCTACATTCTGCATTGCATCTGAACCTTTATCTGCTTTTCTGACACTGAATATAATCCATCCTCCGTAAGCCAGAGCTATAAATGCTGATAGCAGAACAGCTATAAGAATACCAATTTGAGTTGTATTCAAACTTGGAAGTACTACATCTGTTTCACCTGCAATTAAAAAAATACCCATTATTAATCTCCCTTCTTAATATTAAATATTTCCTCATGAGAGCATCTTCACTAATCTGTCAAATTTCTTCTTTTCTCACCCCCCGGTACTCTCAAAAGAGAAAATAACTTGTAGAATTCAAAACCGCCTGTATTGGATAAATTATAATTTTTATATTAAACTCAAACTATTTCTTGGTGGTAAGAAATTTTTCTATGTTTTAGTATTAATAAAGGGTGATACTAAAATACTTTCTACTTGCCATTACTGTTAACCGCTAACAAATAAGCTTCAGGGTAAAAAATATTCTATTAACTTAACACTTTCGGGAAAGTCCTTAAGAGTTCAATATTAAAAGTTGAAATTAACTCTAAACTTTGAACTCTAAAAACTCAAATTTAAAAAACAATTTAGACACAAGGTAAAGGCCTACCAAACAATAATAAAAAAAGGAGGCCCCTCTTAAACTTTATAGAGTTTACCTGTTAAAACGGCCTTTGTTTCTTTTCGCTTCAGTATTCTTTTTTAAATCCAACAGTCTTTCTTCACTATCTTTTAAAAATTGAGCAAGTTTTTCTTCAAAACCGGTACTCCCTTTTTTGGAAGAAGTCTGACTGAAAGCTGGTTTCTGTTCGGTTTCATTGGAACTTTTAAATTTCTTTTTCGGTATATATTTTTCCTGAGATGGTTCAGGTATTTTTGCCTGTTTTATAGACAGGTCAAATTTCCCCTTTTTATTTTTACCGATTATCTTTATTTTTACTTTATCATCCTTTTTAAGAAAATCCTTAACTTCTTTGACATATTCACTTGATATCTCAGATATATGAACAAGACCAGTGTTACCATCGGGAAGTTCAATAAAAGCCCCAAATTTTGTTATACTAACAACTTTTCCTTCTACTATTGATCCTATTTCCAGGGTCACCTTTTACGCACAATCCTTTCTTAATTGTAAAAAAAAAATTCTTTAAAGATATTGTTTGCTCCATTTATATTGGCAAGGTTTTTTATGACTCATATTATAACATTTTTTTGTAGAGATTAATACAATAATTTCCAATTTTTCTCTAGAAATTTATATCTATTTAAAAGAGACTCAAAGCTATAACTCTATGACCTTACTCTTTTTTTATACTTATAGTGTTAAATACCTTATCAAAAAATTCTTCTACACTTTTTTTAGAGAGCTCTATAGTATTTGGTGTTTTTTTTGTCTGTTTTACTTTCTCAACCTCCTGTTTTTTAAGATTTGTTCTCTCATTATTAAGATTATCTATCTCAATAATGGCCATTTCATCTTTTTTTACCATACCGAGTTCTTCTCTGGCTATTTTTTCTATATACTGTCCATTCTGGAGTTTTTCTGACTGTCTTCTTAATTTTAAATTTTCTTCCCTGAGTAAGTCTATCTTTATTTGTACCTGAGCAATTTTATCATCCATCTTCTCTACCTGTTGAGAATCTCTATAGTAAATAAGTATTATATTACCTGCTAACAGTATAAATATAGAGATTATAATTATTGTATAATACAACTTTTTTTTCCCTGACTTTTGTTTCATCTTATGCTCAACTCACTTTAAATATCATAAAATAGCCTGGCTTCTTCATAAAGTTCTAAATCGACCATTTTAGGAGAATTAAGTAGAGCATCTTCTAAATCTACCCGACAAATTTGATTCCCCTGGAAAGCAAGCATAATATTGGAAATTCTATCTTTAATTGCTTCCACAGCGGCTATCCCGAGATGAGTTGATTTAATCCTGTCATAAGCCGTAGGTATGCCACCTCTTTGAAGATAGCCAAGAACAGTAACTCTTGTCTCAAAATTGGTCAGTTTTTCAATATAACGCCCAAGTGCTTTACCAGCATTCCGAAGATCATACCTGGGACGACCAAATTCATCTCTACTTTCCAGCTTTTCTTTTTTTATACCCGGTAATATTACGCCTTCAGCAACTACTATAATACTGAAAGTCTTCCCGACAAAACGTCTTTTATAAAGCTGGTCCGTTAACTTTTCGAGATCAGTTTTTATTTCAGGAATCAATATCCAATCTGCTCCTCCTGCAAGTCCTCCGGTAAGGGCTAACCATCCGGTTTCTTTACCCATAGTTTCTATTATCATCACCCTGTGATGAGAGAAAGCCGTTGTAGATAACTTATCTATAGAATCACAGACAATAGATTTTGCAGAATCAAAACCTATACAATAATCGGTATAAGCAATATCATTATTAATAGTTTTAGGTATACCAATTATATTAACGCCCAGTTTTGCAATTTTAGTTGCCACATCGAGAGAATCTCGTCCACCTATAACAATTATAGCATTTATTTTATTTTTTTCTATATTGGCGAGAATTTTTTTCTCTCCACCCTGTTCTTTTATAGGATTAAATCTGGAAGTACCAAGAACTGTACCACCCAGATGCAAAATATTTGAGATGGAATTTATATCTAAATCTTCAAGCTCTTCATTTAAAAGTCCCCTCCATCCTCTCTTTATCCCGGCAACCTCAAAGCCATACTCAATTGCTTTTACCACTATAGCTCTTATTGCTGCATTCATTCCCGGACAGTCTCCGCCTGCAGTCATTATAGCAATCTTTCTGTGGTACATTTTACTTATCAATCACCTTCTCTGAAAATACCTATTTTCCTGTATTTTTCATATCTTAATTCTACAAGTTCTTCTATACATATTTTCTCTAATTCAGAAAGATGCCTTTTTATTGATTCTTTAATATTTCTTGCTGTCAAATTATAATCTGTATGTGCTCCTTCAAGAGGTTCCTTAATTATTTCATCTATAATCTTAAATTTTATTAGATCCTGAGCCGTAAGTTTCAGTGCTTTTGCTGCCTGATCTGCTTTAGATGCATCTCTCCATAATATAGATGCACATCCTTCCGGAGAAATAACTGAATAAATAGAATGTTCAAGCATTAAAATCCTGTCTCCTACACTTATACCGAGAGCACCGCCACTGCCCCCTTCACCTATTACAACAATTATTATGGGAACTCTGAGTTGTGACATTAACATAAGGTTTTCCGCTATGGCTACAAACTGTCCTCTTTCTTCAGCACCTATACCAGGATAAGCACCGGGGGTATCAATAAATGAAATAATTGGCAGAGAGAATTTCTCTGCCATCCTCATAAGACGTGCACCTTTTTTAAATCCTTCAGGATAAAGCATGCCAAAATTACGGGCTAGATTTTTCTTTGTGTCTCTCCCTTTTTGTTGTCCAATGATGAGAATTTTTTTGTCATCAAAATAAGCCAGACCACCTATCAAAGCGGGGTCATCTCTAAAACTTCTGTCACCATGAAGTTCTGTGAAATTTTGAAAAATTCTTTCCACTATATCCAGAGTAAAGG
Organism: Bacillota bacterium; assembly: GCA_022704525.1. GTDB lineage: Bacteria > Vulcanimicrobiota > SpSt-956 > SpSt-956 > JAKJGF01 > JAKJGF01. The sequence continues at coordinate 14,406 of JAKJGF010000067.1, forward strand.
GTCTCTGAGGATGCCTTGCCATCTTTACTTTATCCCAGGAGTTAAGATTCTGGAAAAAATCTCGTTTGAAATTTTTAGCTTTTTCCTCCAGAGCATTAATTTCCACAGAAAGATCTATATCTGCATGAGATGAAAGTTTTTTGAGTTCATTAATTTTTGATTCCAGTTCCTGGAGTGGTTTTTCTATTGGAAGTTCACCTTTCATAAAATTTATTTATTCTCCTTTATCTGATTGGGACTCAAAAAATCAAGCAATTTCTTCAGAGTATTTCTGAGTTCTTTCCGATGTACCACCATATCTACCATACCATGTTCAAGATAAAACTCTGCCCTCTGAAAACCCGGTGGCAGCTTCTGTCTGATAGTTTGCTCTATAACCCTTGGGCCTGCAAATCCTATGAGAGCTTTAGGTTCTGCTATAATAACATCTCCAAGAGAAGCAAAGCTTGCTGCCACACCGGCAGTAGTTGGATTTGCAAGTACTGATATATAAGGTATATTACTTTTATTCAATTTTCCAAGAGCAGCACTGGTTTTTGCCATTTGCATAAGTGAAAACATACCTTCCTGCATTCTCGCTCCTCCTGAGCTGGAAACTATTATAAGGGGTAATACTTCTTTCAGGGCAACTTCCACTGCTCTTGCTACTTTTTCTCCTACAGCTGAACCCATACTGGCACCTCTGAATCTAAAATCCATTACACCTAAAACTATTTTATGACCTTCAAGAAAGCCTTTTCCAGTTACTATAGCTTCACCCAGACCAGTTTGTTTTCTGTCTTTTATCAATTTAATCTTATAACCTTCACCGAAATCCAGAGGATCAAGAGAGTATATATTTCTATCCATTTCCTGAAAAGTACCTTTATCCAGGAGAGAACCTATTCTTTCACCGGCATTCAGAGGAAAATGGAGATCACATTTAGGACATATCTTTAATTCCTTCATAAAATCTTTCTGATATATAACTTCACCACATTGTTCACATTTTATCCACAGATCATCAGGTAATTTCTTTTGTTTTGTATCAGCTTTTTCCATAACTTCCTCACTACAATATAAATATACTAACAGACGACCGTATCGGTCACAACCAAATATGAAAATGAATAGACAGTGAGACATAAAACTTTATCATTTTCATATAAATAATATTCAATCAGGTTTACTGATTTTCCTCTTAAAACTCAAGAGAAATTTTATTTAGCTATCAGCAGTCAACTATCAGCTATCAGCTTTTGTTTATAGTGTATCATAATTTGTTACAAATAAGTGAGTGAACAGATCCTTACAGTTCACTGCTCACTGCTCACTTATTATCTCCCCGAATAAGGCCTCTTCTTTTAATCCTATTATATTAACCATTAGAATTTTACCAAAACAATTCTCTCTTCCTTCTATTGTAACAGGTATATAATTAGTAGTAAGACCTTTTAAGAGACCGGTTTTTTTATCTAATCGATGTTCGAAAAGCACAGAAAGAGATTGACCAATAAATTTTCTATAAAAACTCCCTGCCATCTTTTTACTCAGTTCTAATAAAATTCTACTTCTTTCATTTTTAATTTCTTCAGAAACCTGTTCCTTCATATTGAAAGCCACAGTCCCTTTTCTTGGAGAATAAGAAAAAACGTGAATTTTTGAAAGTTGCATTTCCTGGAGAAAATTTCTTGTAGAAGAAAAATATTCCTCCTTTTCACCAGGAAAACCGACCATTACATCTGTAGTTATGGCAAGATCTTTTATTCTCTCTCTGGCCAGATTGATTATCTCTCTGTACTGTTCTACAGTATAATTCCTGTTCATATTATGAAGTATACTATTATGACCATGTTGAAGAGGTATATGAAGGTGATTACACAGAACAGGATATTTATTAAACATTTCCAGAAAGGCCTTGTTTATATCCAGAGATTCTATAGAACTTAATCTGAGCCTTTCTAAAGGGGTTTTCTCACATATAAGATTTAATAGGTCAGTTAAAGCAAATTTAAGAGGAAAATCTTTTCCATAACTTCCAAGGTTTATACCTGTTATTACTATTTCTTTATATCCTGCCAGGGTTAGACTTTTTATTCTCTTTATAACCTCTTCAGGTGGCATGCTATGAGGGTTACCTCTTACAAAGGGAATTATACAGTAAGAACAAAAATTATCACATCCATCCTGAATCTTAAGAAAGGTTCTTGTTCTACCATAAGAAATAAAATCAGAATAAATATGACCGGTTTTTTCTGTATCTCCGATTAAAAACCGTTTACTTATTATTTCAGAAAGCCGGTTTTTTTCACTGTTATCAATTACAAGATTTACACCGGAAATACTTTTTATCTCTTCTTTTGCTGCCTGAGCATAACAGCCTGTAACTATAATAAAAGACCCGGGATTATCTTTAATAACTCTCCTTATCTTCTGACGTGATTTTCTGTCTGCCCTATTTGTAACAGTACAGGTATTTATCACACAGAGATGAGCTTTTTCGTTTATACTGGCTATCTCCCAGTTATTCTGGAGTAGAAATCTACTTAGACTTTCCATTTCAGCCTGATTTACTTTGCATCCCAGGCTGAAGAATGAAAATTTTCGTTTTTTCATGAAGACTTTATAGAAGGAAGAGATTCGGTTTTTTCAGATAAAACCTGTAAAAGCGCTTTTATTGCCACTTCAAGCTGATCATCAGAAGGATTCCTGGTAGTCAGTACCTGAAGCCATACTCCCGGAAGTACAAGTATTCCAAAAAGAGGATTTTTCTTTCCTGCAAGTCGGGTCATTTCATAAGCCACACCTGCTATAACAGGGAACATTATTAGTCTTGACACTATTCTTAGCCATAATTCAGGCCATCCCCAGAAAGCATGGAGGATTATACTGATGAGAAGTACCATAATTATAAAACTGGTTCCACATCTTGGATGGCGACAGCTGAAAGGTCTTGCATTTTCTACAGTAAGCTCTTTTCCCGCTTCATAGGTATATATCACTTTATGTTCTGCTCCGTGATATTGAAATACTCTTTTTATATCCTCCATAAAAGATATAAGGGCTATATATCCAAGAAAAAGAATAGTTCTTATAAGACCCTCTATTAAATTTAATACAATAAAATTTTTCTTAAACCCCTCTAAAGATGGAGGCAGAATACTGGCTATCCAGACAGGAAGATTATCGGACACCCAGGTGGGGAGAATAACAAATATAACTAGACCTATAAGAAAAGAAAAGAAAAAAGTAACAGCAATAGCCCCGGTGGACAGCTCTTTTTTTGCTTCCTCTTCACCGAGGCTTTCTTTTGCAGAAATAAATAAAGCCCTTATTCCCATTCTGAGTGCGTCTATAAGGACAAAAGGACCTCTTATAAAAGGTTTATTCAGAAACTTATATTTTTTTAAAAGTGATTTTAATTCTTCTATATGAAGAATTATTTCATTATTACTGTTACGTATAGCCACGGCCATATTAGTTTTACCCCTCATCATAACTCCCTCAATAACAGCCTGGCCACCGTATAAAAAATCTTTATCTTCTGACTCTTTAGAGGAATTATTTTTCGTAATTACACACATAATTCTTTTTTCCTATTATCCACATTCATAACAGTGACGACATCGTGCTTCATACGTTTCAGATGCACCTACCAGTATAGTAGGACTCTCAGGGCCGGCAGGTTTGCCATCTATTATTCTCTGGGATCTTGAGGCTTCTTCTCCACATACAACACATATGGCATGGAGCTTACTCACATGTTCGGCTACAGCAAGGAGTTGGGGCATAGGACCAAAAGGTTCTGCTTTGAAATTCTGATCAAGACCGGCCAGTATAACCCTTTTCCCTTTGTCTGCAAGTTCCTGACATACATCAACAATGGAAGGGCTAAAAAACTGAACTTCATCTATAGCGACTACCTGAATATCAGAACTGAGATAATTCCATATCTCATCAGGCTTTTCCACCCTGAGAGCTTCTATTTTTTCTCCATTATGTGAAGAAACAGAGTCTTTTGTATAACGGTCATCTAAATAAGGCTTAAAGACCTTAACCTTCTGTTTCGCTATTTTTGCTCTTCTAACTCTTCTTATAAGTTCTTCACTTTTTCCACTGAACATGCTCCCGCAGATTACTTCAATCCAACCTCCCTTGGGATGATAAGTCACAGAAAAATCCCTCCTTTTACCAGGAAAATTTAACTGACAATATTTCTCTCTAATTAGCTCTGAGCACTTTGCTTGATCTTTTCTAATTCTTCTTTCATTCCATAACGCTGGAAGAATTTTTCTACTCTTCCTTCGGTATCAACTATTTTCTGTTTTCCCGTAAAAAATGGATGGCATTTTGAACATATTTCCACTTTAAGGATATTTTTTGTGGAAAAAGTTTTAAAAGTTTCTCCACATACACAGGAAACTGATGCTTCCATCCATTTTGGATGTATATCTTTTTTCATAAATTCTCAGGGTAAACCCCGTACCCTCCTTTATTTTAAAGTATTTAAAATTCACAAAAAATTATTATACCATGCAATTAAATATCTGGCAACATAATGAAAGATTATTTTTTGTCAGTTTTGAGGATAATAATTTTGAGGCTTTTCATCCTCCGGGTTTTTTACTATAAGAGGTATTATATTTATTTCTCCAAAAGTTTTTTCATATTGTTCTATGTTTTCTTTTAGAATTTTAAGAAAAGATTTTGAATGCTGAGGGCTCATAGCTATCCTGGAATTAACCTTAAGAGTATTACCAATCTGCTGGCCAAAATTAAATACAAAATCATAAGGACCTGTTTGAATTAAAATTGAATTTGCGTAATTGGCTTCTAACTTATCCTGGGGTATATCTACTTTTAATTCCATAGCTTTTTTTTCATTTGGTGTTAACATATATTATTTCCTTATCTAAAACCAGTAAGAGCATTATAGCATAAAATATATTGATTTACAATATATAATTCGTAAAAAGCCTGTACATAAGCTTTACAAAGAATACATAATTCTGTGTTTCACTGTAAGGAGGAATCCCTCCGTAGTAAGAAACTGCTCCGCTACCTGCATTATAGCTTGCGAGAGCAAGGTCAAGCCCGTTTTCATATCCCTTCCATTCATTTAAACATCCTTTAAAGTGTATTACAGAGGCACCTATATTCTGAAAAGGATCATAGGGATCCACACCGTGGGCTTTTGCAGTCAAAGGCATTAACTGTCCTATTCCTATAGCACCTCCACTTGATACTGCATCATAATCCATAGCTGACTCAATAGTAAAAAGTGCAAGAAGTAATGGAGAGTCTATATTATTTTTATGACCGTAATAAATAGTAGCCTTGGCTATTGTCTCAGCAAGAGTAGTGTCATAATGAGGATTAAGAAAAAAGACCCAGTGTATAATGAAAGGATAAAAATCATCTGTCATTTTTATCTGTCCTCTGGTTGTATTCAGAATAAAAGAGGGGTTGATTTTATATTTTAATTGAAAATCTCTGTACTGTTTTCCTGCAGGTGGAATCATAAGGATAACGGATTTCCCTTCAATATGGCTGAATTTATCATCTTTTATTACTATTCTTCCCTTTATTCCTGCTTTGCAACCATTTCTATTAAAATCAAGATTTCTCACATTGTTGCCGCAATAAACATTAACAGTTTTTTCCCCTGTATTCAATGTAAAAAAATAACCGTTTTTTTTCTGAAAGTTATTTATATAACCCTTCCAGAAAATCATTTGCCCCGAGTAAAATCTCAGTTTTTCTAGAGATATATTATCATTATTATTTTTTACATTATATTCCCACATGTGTATCTTATCCAGTGTAAGATCATGATTTATAATATTTTTATAGGTATCACCGGAATTATATTTACCGGCAATAGAGATATCTATTAATGAAATGATGAGTAATAAAATACATATAGAACTTAACAGAAACTTTCTATAAGTAATGAGAAATCTATTAAAAATAAAAAAAAGCATATTTTTTTTGCACCTTTCACTTTGTTTTCAGGGATTCTGTTGCACCCTGTACTTCATTCAAATTCCTTCTCTATTTCTCTTTTCCTTCATTAATTCTAAACAATTTCATAAAAAGACTGTTTTATATTGTTTAAAGATATTTTTTCTGTTACAATGAGTTTATTATATGTGGGACCGGATATTTTTTATGCAAAAATTCTCCCTGGAATTTAATTTATTAATTGTTTATCTTTTATGTGAGTTTGTACTCTTCTTTTTCGGCCTTTTTAAAGTAATTAATTTAACCTTATCTTCAATAATATCTCTCGTAATTCTTTTTTTATTATTAATCTATATGTTTATAAGGAGAAAGGAAATACCGCCTGCAGGGGTATATAAAATCTATAGAGCTATAGGCATAGCCACTCTTGGACTGACTTTTTTTGTAAATATCTATATAATGACCGGTGGGGTAAATGAGGTCATACTTCCATGTTTTATTATAGGCATAGTAATAACTCTTTTTGCAACTCTTGAAAGTCTTGGTTTTGTAAAAACTTATAAAGATCAATCCCCTTATGATTTAGATGATCTTAAGAGTAAAAGTAATATCTTGAATTTTGTAAGGATATTCTTTATCATCTGGGCTTTTATCCCCACCTCCGGAGCAGTCCTTTATTCCAGATTTCCAGACCACTTTACCTTTTTAAAACACATAGAATTTCCCTTTTCAAAACCGATTATGGCAGTTTCAGATACTCAGGGGAATATATATATAGATATTGGCATATATTCCAGAATTCAAAAATATGATAAAGATGGGAGATTTCTCCTTGGTTTTGGCTATGGATCACCGGGAAATTCAGAACTTATAATTGATCAGAAAGACAGATTATATGTAGGTACCTATCACTGGAAAAATACTCTAAAGGTTTTCTCCTCAGAAGGGAAAAAATTATCTGAATTTTCTGAACCAGAAGAGGATCTTACATCCTGGTTTTTACATAAAGACGGGTCTGTGGAACTTATATGGAATCAGGCTATAATTATTCATGAAACTGCTATACCTGTAAAGGAAGAGGCCTATCTTTTTACGAGCACTAAATTTTATGAAAAAGTTTTTCAGGATAAAAAAGGAAATAGATACTTAATTTACAAAAACCTTTTCTATCCTGTAGTATACAGAGAAAATATGGAAGGCTTAAGAGATCTGACCATTTCACCGAATCTTATAGCCTATCTTTTCACCTTACCTTTTCCATGTTTTATAATTCCAGTAATTATTATATTTTTAAGCAGTTTTTTTGAGAAAAAAGATAAAGTTTAAAATGAAATGAACCGTACGTATATTCCAGAGGAGTTACAATCTCAATAAAATTATATCCCTTTACGGATTATTCAGGCACTCCTCATGATTATCCAGATTTCTGAGTCTGTATACATTATCAACTATATCAAAAATAAATCCAGGGATTCTGGTAGAATAATCTTAAAGCCCACAAGAACTGTTGCAATGGAGTAAAGAAGCTAAAAATCCTGAAGAAGGTAAACGTTATCTGGCAATTAGAACTATAATACTGGAAGAAGGAAAAATAGAAC
>JAKJGF010000068.1 GCA_022704525.1 Bacillota bacterium
AGTTCTTCTTCTAAAGGTTCTTCAGGAGGTTCTTCAATTAAGAGTTCTTCTTCTAAAGGTTCTTCAGGAGGTTCTTCAATTAAGAGTTCTTCTCCGGGTATTTGATATATTTTTAGATTATCCAGGATTTGAGATACATAGATTAGACTATCCAGTAATTGTTTATTTTCATTTTCCATAGCAATCTGTATTTCTTCATTCAGAATTTTAAAGAAATTTTTGTCGAATTTATCTTCTTTTTCTTTTGCAAGTTGAATAATTTCTGTATCTGAAGCTGTAAGTAATTCCTTTAAAAATTCAATTTGTTCTGTCTCAAATATTATTTCTTCATAAGGATCAGTAATTTCAGGTACTTTTTCAATTAAATCTATTACAGGAGAAGATTTTTTTCCCAGAGTCTGGCTAATATTCAAATTATCCAGAATTTGTGATACATAGACTAAATTACTTAAATTTTTTTCTTCATTTAGCTCTGTTGCTTTTTTAATTTCTTCGTCTAAGATTTTTAAGAAATCCTTATTAAGTTTATCTCCCTGTTCTTTTACAATTCTTATGATATCTATATCTGAAGCTGTCATTAATTCTTTTAGAAGTTTAAAGTAAATTTGCTTTTTTTCTACTTCTTCTGAAGGAATAACTTCTTTAGTGGAAGTAATAGCTTCAGGATGTGAGGTTTCTATACTTTGTACGTCTTTAAAGAATTCTGAAGTATCCTTTAGTTTAGTTTTTTCTTCCTGAACTTCTTTGAGGCGCTTTAAAGCTTTCATAGCCTGGTCCCGGACATTCTTTTTTGTATCTGTCATACTTGCCTGAATAAGAGCTGAAACACAGGTCATATCACCTGTTTCCCCGAGTGCAACGGCAGCATCCTGCCTTTCATTCGGTGTTTCTCCATTATGGAGTAAATCAATTAATTCCTGAAGAGATTTCTGTGGCCCCCTGTCAAGTTTAATTAAATTTCTGTCAATAACAATTATAATCAGTTCTTTACAATTTTTGCAATATAAATCTTTTGGTTTACTTATTATATATTTATCTATTACGGAACAGAAAGGACATTCTATATCAAAGTCTTCAGTAAAATCCTGTTTTAATTTTCCGCCCCTTCTATCGAAGAAAATTTCTAATTCCATAAAATAATTATGTAACAATTATTTATTTTTCTTATGAGGAAAAAATATGTTACCTGCCCCTTCCCGACAATATCCTGCTTTAGAAATTATATATAAGAATTATATCATCTTAATTATTTAATGGCAATAAATATATGATATTAATTATATAACTTTCTAGAAATTAAGTGAGCAGTGAAGAGTGAATAGATTTCCTACTCCTTACTGCTTGCTGTTCACTCTAATAATTTAAATGCGTAGGAATTTGCATTATTGTTAAATTATTAGCTTCAGTAAAAATAAACTTTTTATATTTAAAGCTATCAGCAATCAGTTTAAGGAAAAGCTGAACGCTGAGGGCTGATTGCTGATAGCTAGTAATAATTTATATCAGGTTAAGAAACACACTATAATAAAGATTTGTGAAAAGTGAAAAGTAAAACGAATTACAAACACTTTTTACGTTTCACCTTTCACTTCTCACGAACTATACTATACGAATTTATCCTTAATACATTCCTCCTGGAGGCATTCCTCCTCCACCGGGCATCATTTTGTCTTTTTCTTTCTCCGGTACATCAGTAACCAGAGTTTCAGTAGTAAGAAGCATAGATGCTATGCTTGAAGCATTCTGTAAAGCAGATCTGGTAACTTTGGCGGGATCAACTATACCTCTGGCAAACATATCGACAAAATCATTCTTCTGAGCATCATAACCAAAGCCGGCTTTGCCTTCTTCTTTAGAAGCTGATTTTACTTTCTGAACTATTACAGAACCTTCTTCCCCTGCATTTATAACAATCTGTTTCATAGGTTCTTCCAGAGCTTTCTTAACAATGTTTATACCTACTTCAAATTCATGAATTTCTTCTGAATTTAAATCCTGAGGAGGTACTATCTTGTCAAGGGCAGTAAGAGAGTTAATAAGTACAGTTCCTCCCCCTGCTACAACTCCTTCTTCTACGGCTGCTCTTGTGGCAGAGAGGGCATCTTCCATTCTGTGTTTTTTCTCTTTAAGTTCTGTTTCTGTAGCGGCACCGACTTTTATAACTGCAACGCCACCGGCTAATTTTGCAAGACGCTCCTGGAGTTTTTCTCTGTCAAAATCAGAATCTGATTCTTTTATAGCTCTTTTAATCTGTTCTATTCTGGCTTTAATTTTTTCAGTTTCGCCTTTACCTTCTATTATAGTAGTATTTTCCTTACCTACTTTAACCCTTGTGGCCTGTCCGAGCATCTCAATTTTGGTATTTTCAAGTTTAAGACCGAGTTCTTCTGAAATTACCTGGCCATTGGTCAATACTGCTATGTCTTTTAGCATTTCTTTTCGACGATCACCAAACCCTGGTGCCTTTACTGCCACACAGGTAAGGGTTCCTCTGAGTTTATTTACAATCATAGTTGCAAGGGCTTCACCTTCTACATCTTCACTTATAATCAGAAGTGGTTTATTCTGCTGAACTATCAATTCTAATATGGGCAATAAATCATTTATAGCAGAAATTTTCTTTTCTGAAATTAATATAAAGGGTTCTTCCAGAATAGCTTCCATATTTTCGGCATCGGTTACCATATATGGAGAAATATAACCCTTATCAAACTGCATACCTTCTACCTGTTCAAGGGATGTTTTCATTGTTTTGGATTCTTCGACTGTAATGACTCCATCTTTGCCCACAGCTTCCATAGCATCTGCTATTATAGTTCCTATGGCGGTATCATTATTGGCTGCTATTGATGCAACCTGGGCAATTTTCTCTCTTGTTTCTACAGTTACGCTAAGTTTTTTAATCTGGTCAACTACCACTTCAACCGCTTTGTCAATACCTTTTTTTACTCCCATAGGATTTGCACCGGCTGCTACGTTTTTCATACCTTCTCTTATCATAGCCTGGGCGAGTACTGTAGCTGTTGTTGTACCATCACCGGCTACATCATTGGTCTGGGAAGCGACTTCTTTTACAAGCTGAGCCCCCATATTTTCAAAAGGATCTTCTAATTCTATTTCTTTAGCTACAGTAACACCATCTTTTGTTATTACGGGAGAACCGAATTTTTTGTCTAATACCACATTTCTTCCTCGAGGCCCGAGAGTGATTTTTACAGCATCTGCCAGAGCATTTGCTCCACGTTCCAGTGCCCTTCTAGCTTTTTCTTCATAAACTATTTGTTTTGCTGCCATAATTTCTGCTCATCTTAGATGAGCATTTCACCTCCTTGTTTTATTTTTATTTAACTATAGCAAGAACATCTTTTTCACTGAGGATTAAATATTCTTTCCCATCTATTTTGACCTCAGTACCGGAGTATTTACCATAAATAATAGTATCTCCTACTTTTACCTGCATAGGAATTTTCTTACCTTCTTCAGTAATTTTACCTTCCCCTACAGCAACCACCTTACCTTCCTGGGGCTTTTCCTTCGCTGTATCAGGCAGGTATAAGCCACTTGCAGTTTTTTCTTCATGAGATTTTGGTTCTACAATTATTCGATCTCCTAAGGGTACTAAATTCATATTCTTCAAACCTCCTTTAAAAATTTGGCAATCTTGTTGTTGGACTGCTAAGTAAAACGTATTTTATAATAATATTTATATAAAAGCAAGCCTGTGTTAGTGTTTTTTTTAATATTTTTTCTCATTTTTTCTCATTTTTTCTCATTTTTTCTCATTTTTTCTCATTTTAAAAATAAATTAGCAGTTAACTAGTTTGACTGCTAATTTATTTTTTTAAAAAAAACGAATATGAAATCTCTTAAATCTTTATTCTTCAGCTCAGACTTAAGACCTTTAATTTTGTATTATTTTTTTCTCCACCATGGCGGAGAAAGAATCACAGGTTGTAAATTAACTTCATGGCTTCTTTGCATCTCCACTTCACTGATGAGTATAGTGGGAACTATTGTAGAGACCGGTATAAAGCCGGATTCTGCTCCACAGAATCCATTTATTCTTTCGTAATCATTACCTGTTGCTATGACCTTTTGAACACTTGTAAGTGGTGTACCTATAAATTCAGTCCCTCTTACCAGTGTTTCTTCTCCGGAAGAAGGATCGAACATATATACCATAGTAGGCTGTCCTTTAAAGGCCTGAAAATTATATCTGTTAGTATTTGTTTCTCCGCTTTTTGCTTCTTTTATTATCAAACCAAATTCTTTTTTCTGTTTTTCTATTTCCTCAGTTAAAAGTTTTTTTAATTTTTCTTGGTCATATTCAACTGAAGATTTTACAATGAGATTTGCCATTCTTGCAATAGGATCTTCATGATATGCTGCTCTTGCATGACCATTGGATTTGTCGAAATTCTCTACAACAGCTCTTGATAAAAGAAAATTCTTGAGAATTCCATTTTCTATAAGGGTAACTCTTTCTGCAGGTATTCCTTCATCATCATATAGATAATGTCCCATAAGACTTTTTCCCTGGAATTCTTTCAGGAGAGGATCATCATACATAGAGATAAATTCCGGTAATATTCTGGTATTTATTTTGCCCTTAAATGTTTGACCTTCACCGGGGCTCAGTAATCTTTCGCCTTCTAATCTGTGCCCTATAGCTTCATGAAAAAATATACCTGCTGCAGAAGGATATAATATAGCAGGCCCTACATATGGTTTAAGAACTTCTGCTTTTATAAGCTGATGTACTTCAGATATTATTTCTTCTACCTTTTTTTCTATAAAATCCTCACAGGGAAATTCTTCTACTTTAGCAAAGACTTCATTCCACTCTCTTTCTACAAACATTCCATCAAAAGCCAGAGCCTGGGCTACTATCCTTACACCAATACCTGTTTCCTCTGATGTAATTTCGCTGCCTTCACTATTAACATAATATTTGTGTATATTTCTTGAATTAATTGATATATATGAATTATTAATACTCTGATATTTTTTAAAGTATTTAGAGTACTTTTTTAATAGATTTTCCCAATCTTTTATGGGAAGTTTCAAATGGGATAATTTTTTTTTGCTTACATGAGATTTCTCAATTGAAAAGTCTATGGGTGCTTTATGAGTTAAAATTTCTTTTACCATTTGACTCTTTTTTTGATAATACTCAACCAGAGCTTCTTTATATTTATAGTCTGTAAGACGCCAGAGTGTATGTATCAATCCATTATCTTCATTTTCTACAGGGGCTTTAATCCATGGGAAAGAGTCTTCACCAGTGGAATTTTTGTAGAGACCTCCGCTTATGGTATTGTCAAACTCATTATCTCCAATTCTTACTTCAACATAAATGCCTGCACTACGATTGGTATCAGATTCATATATATCACCATATTTTCCCCATATTGGTGTATCACAGGAATTTCTATACAAATAGCTTATAAAGAAAGGTGGAAGATTATCTTTTAATTTTAAATTTTTATAAGATCTGAAGAGTTCTTTTTTTAATATATTGAGAATAGAGTTCATTTAAACCTCCTTAAAGTGTTGAGACGTGAGAGGTGAGAGGTGGAACGCGAAGTTTGAGACGATAATGGAATAATAATTAAAGTATATATACCCTGGTCTTTATTTTTTTTCACTTTATCTGCTTACCAGGAACTTCGTTTCACTTTTCACTTTTCACTTGGTTCGCTTTCAATCTTTTCTACAGCCTTTATGGCTTCTTCTCTGACTTCAGAATAATTATCCTCCAGAAGTTTTTTTAGTGGAATTATTGCCTCTGTAGATTTTAATTCACCCAGAATTTCACAGGCAATCTGTCTGACTTTTGGTTTTTGATCTTTAAGGGCTTCTATAAATATATTAATATCTACTTTTTTATTTGTTTCCCACAGAACTTTTATAGCTGTAGCACGAACTTTCTCAGAGCTGTCTTTGATGGATTTTTTAAGTAAAGATAAGCTTTTTAAACATTGAAGTTTCCCAAGAGCAATTACAGCAAGTCTCCTTACTTCTTCATCTTCATCAGATAAAGCATCTATTATTATTGTTTTGCTACTGCTATCACCAATTAGACCAAATACTTCTATTATACGTTTTCTCCCTGTAATATTAGCTCTGTATGTTTTTAAAAGGTATGGTATAACTTTTTCCCCAAGTTTAACCAGTGCTGACATAGCCTGTGTGTAGAGAGGAGCAGGATCATTTTGAAGCGACTTGATTAAATAAGGTATTCCATCAGTAGACGGTATCCTGGAAAGGATTTCTATAAGTAGACTCCAGCTCTGTTGTTTCACCAGACGGTTGAAGTATTGTTTTTCATCCAGAGCTTCGATAATTATTGGTACAGCTTCTTCTGAACCTATATTCCCAAGTATTCTTGCTATTATTTTTCTACATTCCCAGTGTTTTTCACCGTGTCTGGCTATTTCTCTGTATTCAGGATTTTCCTCTTTAAGAAATTTTATTAAATCGGGAAGAATTTCTGGAGGAGACAGTTTTTCCAGAACCAGCAATACTTCCCATCTTATATCTTCATTTTGTAATAATTCTAAGAGACATTTTATTATTATATCTCTGTATTTCAAGTATTCTATATTTTTTAATGTTTCCAAACAGGCTACTTTAACTGTTCTGGAATTGTCTTTAATACTTTCAAGAATTACAGGGATTATGGACTCGTTACCTATGATCCCCAGAGATTTTATGATTTCTTCTCTTTCTCTTTTATTACCGTGTTTAATTTCATTAATAATCTGTAATTGTACTTCAGGTTCTCTTATATACTTTTTCAGACTTCTGGCAGCAAGTTTAACAACATTACTGTTAGTATCCCTTAATGAGTTAATAAGATAAGGAATTATCCTTGGAGATGAAAAGTTTTCCAGAGCCAGAATAATATCTTTCCGAATATTCTTATTTTTACTGTCATAAATATTTAAAAGCTGTGATAGGGATTCTTCAGAATTTAGCTGCCCCAGAATTTTTATAAGTAATTCATTTTTATCCAGCTCCTGTAAGTTGTTTTGTATTTTTTGAAGTTCTGCAATAGTAATATTTTTCAATTCTTTTAAAATAAATATTATAATGTCTTGTTTATCAGGATCTTCCTGTTCTTCATATAAATCCATTAACATGTTTATACTTTCAGGACTTTTTAATTGTATTAATATATCTACAATGATATCTTTAATTTCATCTTTTTCAGTATAATTCTCTTTATCCTCTTTCTCTTCTGTGGTTTTTTTCTTACAGATTCTCTCAACGTCATTTTTATTAAATTTCATGTTTTCCATAGTATCAATAATAGGAGGAAGAATTTCTGGAATAGAAAGTTCTGAAAGTACTTTTAAAGCCTTCAAATTAATTTGATAATCTTCATGATCAAGTAATTTTCCAATTTCTTCAATGGCCTGTATTTTCAACAGAATGTCCATTTTTTTGATAATCCGGGGGACTTCTTTTATATAATTTTTACTATTTATTTTTTGCAGGACTTTTGAAATCTTATTATCCATATGTATATTGCTCCTAATTAAGACCAGAGAACTTTTATTAGTTTTCTTCTTTTTCTTCTTCTTTAATTACACCAAGTCTGACTAAATCTTCATAAATTTTATTATTATTATCTTCTATAATCCTTTCCATTGCAAAAGTGAGATAATCTTCTACTGCTGCTATAGTGGTGGCATGAAAGACTTCCTGAATAGCTTCTGTGCATATATTATCCAGAGATGCTTTTGGAAAATGTTTTTCTATATTTTTTACTAATTCCGGTAACATAACCATTCTAAATTGTTCCATATAAGTTTTTGTATTCAGACCTATTTTTGCCATATAAAGGCCTCCTTAAAATAAAGGTATTTGTTATGCATGATGAGTGGGAATTAACCCATAGCACATCACAGATTATGCATTATTTAAATTCGAATATTCATTAAATTATAGTTAGTTTCATAACAATCCATAATTAAGAACCTCGTAAAGCGTGATGCGTGATGCGTGATGCGTGAGATTAACCCATTACGCATTATTTAAATTCTAATAAGTTATGAAATATACTATAACTATATAATTCATAAAAACTTTTCGTTAATTACTGAATTTTTCCTGCTTACTTTTACTTTTAATATATTTTACTTGTAAGATTTATGTTATAATTATTCAGATTTTTATTAATTTTTATTTTTTTATACTGACAATTTGTTATTTATTACAGATAATGTATATACATAGGAATAGACCTATTGTGTTTAAAGCTATCAGCAATCAGCTTAAGGAAAAGCTGATAGCTGATATTTCAAAAGAAAGGTTATATTATCGATGAAAATAAAGGAAAAGATTTATATTTATGAACTTGCCCATATTGTCTGGAAAGCTTTAAATCAGAAGGAAGAGATTATTAAATTATTATCTCCTCACATTGAATTTAAAGAGGATGATAAAAAAAGTTTTTTGATATTATGGAAGAAAGAGAACTGGCCTGTGGAAACTGCAGTAAGATTTAATATTTATCCTGAACCGGCAGGAACTATACTGGAAATAAGTCATACAGGATGGGAAGATTTTCCTCCTGAAGAGGCCAGGATTTGCATAATAGAAACTAGAAAATACTGGAAAGAGACACTTGAAAAATTAAAAAATTTTATAGAAAAAAGGGCCATAGCATAAGGAGTTAAGAGCTTTGGATTTATTTTCTTTATTATTTATTGCTTTTGCACTGGCTATGGATGCTTTTGCAGTAGCTATAAGTACAGGAATAATATTAAAACAGATTACTTTTAGACAGTTTTTTAGACTCAGTTTTCATTTTGGATTTTTTCAATTTCTTATGCCTGTTATAGGCTGGTTAGCCGGTTTGACTGTTCAGGAAATTATTCGTTCCTATGATCACTGGATAGCTTTTCTATTACTTTTGTTTATAGGAATTAAGATGATTTATGAAGCTTTTCATGAGGAGTATGAAGATAAAAATCCTGACCCGACAAAAGGCCTGAACCTTGTAGTCTTATCTGTTGCTACAAGTATAGATGCTCTGGCTGTTGGCTTTAGTCTTGCTTTACTCAGAATAGATATATGGTTTCCAAGTCTGTTAATTGGAATTGTGGCAATGATTATGACTTTTCTGGGTATGAATCTGGGGAAGAAAGTCGGTTTGTTTTTTGGGAAAAGGATAAGTATAATGGGAGGTATTATTTTATGTATTATAGGTATCAAAATTTTGATTTCTCATATATGGTCTGAGTAAGGGTGAGAAAAATTTTCATAGCAGCCAAAACCGCTGGCATAAATTAATCATATTATGATATAATTATTTTGTAATTTCTGTTAAATAGTTAGGAGGAAGGAAAGTAATGAAAAATTTTTCTCTTATTTTTATCAATCTTATTTGTTGTGTTTTTTTAATTACAAGTTGTGGTGGAGGAGGCAGTGGAAGTGGTACTATCCCTGTTATCCCTACGAATATACCTACAGTTATACAGGAGGGGACTCCCACTGCAGTTCCTGCTACAGGTACTGTTACAGGCAGGGTTTTTGAAACTGATGGTATAACACCCATAGGAGGAGCTTTTCTGATTTTAAGTAAGTCTGTTACAGTAAGTCCTGGTTTTATGGCAGAAGATTCTTCATATATGACTACTACCAGTCAGGAGGATGGAACCTATGCTTTTCAAAATGTCTCTCAGGGTTATTGGCGTCTTGAAATGTGGAGAAATCAGGTTTTATATCAGAGTAATCCCGGCACTCCTTCAGGGGCAGCTAATGTTATAGTATCAGATAGCACTATTATTGTTAATATAACTTATTCTGTTGTTTCAACTCCTATTCCTACTGTTGGTTCTATTACTCCTGTACCTACGTTTACTCCAGGGCCACCGTCTGGTCCTACAAATACACCTGTGAATATACCCGGGTCTACACCTACAAATACACCTGTAACACCTGTACCGTCAAATACTCCCGGACAAAATGCCTTTGTATATAATGGTGTTATATATAATGGAAAAGGTACCATACTGGATGGTTCTTCTCCTATTACCTCCAGTGATTCCAAGATTGTTGTAACAGAACCACAGGAAAAATCTTTTCAGGCAGACGGATTTTTTATGATAAGAGGACAGGTTACTTATACCGGTGATATGCAGTATGCCTGGGTGAGAATTGTTAAAGGCAGTCAGGAAACAAGTTACTGGGTGAGAGGAAATTTTGAGAAAAGATTATGGTTGAGATTTGGTTCAGGAGATTATAATGTATATGTTCACAGGACTAAGATTACAGATGGAAATCTGGGTTATAACGGAGATATTCTGGGCTGGATATATTATACACCTGCTGTATATACCTTTAATGTAACAAATAACAGATCAGAAGATGGAACCTTCTATTATCCTTCAGATCCTGTTCAATCAGATGACACAAATATTCATAATCTGGCTCTTCAACTTACCAGCGGGCAAACTACAGATACAGACAGGATAAGGGCCTTACATGATTATGTAGTAACAACCCTCTATTATGATGATGCTTCTAATATTTCAGGCCAGAGAAAAAAACAGGATGCCATATCAACACTTCAGAATGGAACTGCCGTATGTGAAGGTTATACAAATTTATATAATGCATTATTACGTTCCATAGGCCTGAGATGTAAGTGTATAGGTGGTAGTGCAAATACCGGTTATTCCTGGGAACTTCATGCCTGGACTAATCTCGAAAGCAGTGGTAATCTGTACTTAGTAGATACTACATGGGATGATCCTGGTCCTAATGATGCTGACCCCGGTAATTTATATTATACATATTTTATGCTTACAAACTTGCATGGTATAGGAAACGATCATAATCCGCAGGATGAAAGGCCGGAACAGAAAGGTAATATACTTCCAAAGTGGAAGGGATATCCTGACGGAATTTATTAGTGAGAAGTGAGAGGTAAAAAGAAGTGAAAAGAAGGTACCTGCGAAGCAGGCAAAGTGAAAAGCATAGCACAGGTAATTTAATACTATCAAGTTATTATCTGACCTTTCACTTTTTACCTTTCACAATTTATTTATGAAAGATCAAGATTATTCTTTTAAAAATATCCTCCAGAAGGCTTCTCTATTTAATAAACTAGGTATGGATCTTGCAAAACAGTCTAAATGGGAAGAAGCTATTAAAGAGTATGAAAAGTCTCTGGCTCTATATCCGGGTTATGCTGAGGTTTATATTAATCTTGGAAAGGCTTATGAAAATCTTGGGAAGATGGATCTCGCAATTGAAAACTGGTTGAAAGCTCTGTCAGTAGATCCTTCAGGTGCTTCATCTCATTATACGAAAGATGTATTACAGGAAAGAGTACCTCAGGCTGAAAATGAGAAAGAATCTAAAGAATCTGTTTTAGATTCAGACCCTCCAGAGATAAATCATAATAGGGCCTTAGAACTTTTTAACCAGGGTATGGAACATTTTCAAATTAGAGAATTTGAAGTTGCTATTTCAAAATGGGAAGAAGCTCTGGAGATTTACCCTGAATTTAATGAAGTACATTTAAACCTTGGAACTGCCTTTAAAGAGATTAATAGATTTGATAGAGCTAAATATCATTATTTGAGGTCTATAGAGCTTGAGCCAGAGGATTATCTTTCTCACTACAATCTGGGCTTACTATATTATCAGGAGAAAAGTTACGAACATGCCTGTGAGGAATACAAAAAAGCTATTGCCATAAAACCAGATGACATTTCTTCAATTTACAATCTTGGTATGGCTTATTTTTATTTGAAAAAATTTAAAGAAGGAGAAAAAGAATTTAAAAGAGTTCTTGACCTTGATAGTTCTTATGGACTTGCATATTATTCTCTGGGGCTTATATATGATGAAGAGGATAGGTTAAATTCGGCTGCATCTAATTACCAGAAAGCTATACTTTTTCTTCCTGACCATGCTCCTTCCCATTATGAATTAGGAGTAGTTTATTTTAAAAAGAGAAACTTTGAATTTGCCCTTTCGGAATGGAAGAAAGTGCTTGAACTGGAACCACAGAATTATCAGTTTGTTCACGGAGATATGGGAATTATATATGAAGAACTTAAAATGGATGACAGAGCCTGGAAAGAATATGAACTTGCTGTAAAGTATAATCCTTCAGATGTGAATGCTTGTTTCAGACTCGGTGTATTGATGATGAGGGAAGGATTATATGAAGATGCACTCTTTTATCTTACAGAGGTTATAAAAATAGAAGAGAAAGGGACAAAAGTAGATAAAGCAAAAGATTATATAGAGGTAATTAACAATACACTCAAGAAGTTAGAGGAAGAAGAAGAGGAAGATTAGATTGGTTATGGAGGTTTAATTGGTGAATTGTCCTAAATGTAATGCACAGAACAGAGAAAAATCAAAATTTTGTTCTAAGTGTGGTATTCCTTTTACTCAGCAGGAAAAAAGTAATGTTGAGGAAAAAATACTTGGTAATAGATACAGGATAGAAAAGTTAATAAAAAGTGGCGGCATGGGTTCTGTCTACAGGGCAAGACACATAAAACTTGATTCTATTTATGCCATAAAGGAAATGATATTTACCTCCACTGATGTAAAACAGAATCAGTATGGTATGAAACGTTTTTATGAAGAAGCAAAAATACTTTCTCGCCTTCGACATCCAAATTTACCTGTAGTGACAGATTATTTTGATGAACATAATAAATATTATATAGTAATGGATTTCGTAGAAGGTGAAGATTTAGAGTCAATATTAAAAAAATATGGGAACCCCGGTCTTCCGGAAAAGCATGTAAGATACTGGTCTGAAGAAGTACTGAAGGTACTTTCTTATCTTCATAATCAGTCTCCTCCTATTATATACAGAGATATAAAACCTTCGAATATTATGATAAGAAATTCGGATAAAAAGGTTATGCTCGTGGATTTTGGCATAGCAAGAACGATTCAGGGGAATGTCTATTCCGGTCAGACTGCTATCGGAACTTTTGGATACGCACCTCTTGAACAATATAGAGGTCAGGTAGAGCCAAGAAGTGATCTTTATGCTCTGGGAGCTACAATGCACTGTCTTCTGACAGGTATAGAACCTGTCTCCTGTGATTTTAAGCCTGTAAGAGAAATTTTACCATCCATATCAGAATCGCTGGAAAAGATTATACAGAAAGCACTTCAGGAAAAATTAGAAAATAGATTCTCTTCAGCAGAAGTTATGGTCAAAGAAATTAGAGATACAACTCCTGCCCAGGTTTTAGCTTCTCAGGAAAAAACAACTTCTTACGCTTATAAAGATCTTCCATCTGACAAAGTTTCTACCAGGCAAAAAATAAAATGTGATTTAAATACAAGGAAACCCTTTAAAGAAATTATAACAGACCCAATAAAGATAAATGAAATAAAAGTCCTTATAAATAACTGGGGCAATAAGGGTAGCTGGTTTGCCAGAGATTTTGGAAATAAGATAGATATAATTCAGACAATAAGAGAAAATGCCTTTATAGTCTCTGTTGAAGTTCTCTATATGGAAAGAACCCTTGAAGAAGGTGTAGAACCATGCAGTGAGGAACAATTGAAGAATCTTGTTTTTATGAAACCTTCTTATAATTCTCTTGAGGATTTTCCAATTATTACACCTCCCGAAGGATTTACAACTAAACTGGAAGAAAATTATATTTTCCCTGACTCCAGGCAGATTGCAAAGTGTTCGAGATGTGGAGGAGATGGAGATATTACCTGTAAGGAATGCAGAGGGAAAGGGGTAAGCACCAAAACAAAAAAGATTACTCCTCCTGTACAGCCAGAAGTTACAAAGTGCAAATACTGCAGGGGTACAGGCAAAGCCACCTGTGATCTCTGCAATGGGTATAAAGAGATTATAAAATATCTCTTTTTTGGTACCAAATATTATCCAATGTATTTTTCTGATATAATTTACAGCGGCCGTCTGGATAAAAATTTATTTCAGAGCAGTGAAAAATTTCTTATATATGAAGAAGAAATATTTGATCGGAAAGGGGGGAAAGTCTTTGATAATAATAAAATCCAGCCAGTTCAGAATTCTTTGTTATTTAAAGATCCTTTTAACTTGCTTATGGAAGAAATAAGTTCCCATTATAAAGATACAAAGACAGAACTTAAAGTTCCTCTCAGAATGAAACTTTCCATAGAGGAAATAATAATAAAGGAAATTCAGTTTAAAGATAAGAAAAAACCAAATAGCATATGGATATACGGCATAGAAACAGATGAGGATAAACTGACTATAGAAAATCGTCCCCTTCTCTGGGTTACAGAGGATATAATAGATGGTGTAAGGAGTATACTGTCCGGAAAAAGGATCTAAAAAAACTATTCGCTCTTGTAATCTTCCCCCAGTGTTTTTAGTATCTTCAGAACCTTTCTTATAGAGTCATAATCACTGTCTTTTGCTTCCACATAACCATCTACCTTGATCTTTTCAGCAATTATCTTTGTATCTTCTGTTTTACCTATTTTGAGAAATACTCTCTGTAATTCTTTGGCAACCTTCGGGTCAAATTTTTTGCTTATCATTATGGGGCCCATAGGTATGGGATCTGATTTTTTCAGGATTTTAAGTTCTTTTGTTTTAGGGTTATCTTCTTTTTCAAAAGGATAATCAAATATACCTGCACCATCTATATACTTCTGGTAAACACCTTCCATGGATGAGTCATGGCTTTTGGTATATAAAACTTTTGAAAAGAAGTCGAGTGACTTCACCCCTTCTTCTGCTAACATGGCTCTCGGAAAGAGATAACCTGATGTAGAATCTTTATCGGTAAAGGCAAACTGTTTTCCTTTTAAATCTTTAATTGAATTAATATCGCTCTCAGAATGGACAATTATTAAACAATAATAGAAAGGGTTTTTGTTGGCTGTTGGTTTTATAAGAGGAATGGCACCTGCTTTTTCGTGGGCCTCTACATATACAAGAGGACCTGCATAACAAAAGTCTACTTCTTTATTCTCCATAGCCTCTATTATCTCTCGATAGGATTTTTTTATAGTTACCTCTACAGGTATTCCTGTTTCCTGTGTAATATAATCGGCAAGCAGTGTCCAGCCTTCCAGCATTTTTAATCTGGTGTCCATAGGAATTGCTGCAAATTTGAGCGGCTTTTTTGCTATTGTGGGTTTTGCTATTATTGTAGGTGAGGGTGTAGACTGAGGAGGCATTTCCTTCCGGCACCCTGAGGTAATTATTAAAATAATACAGAGATAAAGCAAAACAAATTTTTTCAAAAGATCTACTCCTCTTAAAATGGGAAAATAATTCCCAGATCTTTTAATTTAATAAATTTTTCATCAGAAAATCTATAGAGCCTTGCAGGTCGGTGAAGAGTTCTCATTATTTTTTTTGCTGTTGCCTCCAGTATATTAAGGGATAAGATTTTTTTCTGAAATTTCTTTTATCCAGTTTTTTATTCAGAATTATTTCATAGACCTTCTGAAGATCACTCAGGGTAAACTCTTCCGGTAACAGCTGAAAACCTGCTGTTGTATACTCAAGCTTATATTTGAGTCTTGTAATAGCATAATCAATAATTTTCTGGTGGTCAAAAGCTAAAGGAGGAAGTTCTTCTGTAGAAAACCACTTAACATCAGAAGCATCAGAAGAGGCCTGTATGGAAAGTTTATCAGCACTTACAAGAGCAAAGTAGGCCACTGTTATAACCCTCATTCGTGGATCTCTATCTGTAGCACCGAAGGTATAGAGTTGTTCCAGATAAATATCTGAAACATTAGTTTCTTCTTTGAGTTCTCTTTTAGCTGCTTCTTCAAGAGATTCCTGGATTTTTACAAATCCTCCAGGAATAGCCCAGAAATCTTTAAAAGGTGGAGATTTTCTTTTTATCAGTAATACCTTTAGATCTTCATCCAGAATTGTAAATATAACTATATCTACAGTAACGGAGGGACCATCATATCTGGTTGCATCATAATTACTTAAATCGTCTTTTATTTCTATATCTGACATGTAAATTCTCCTTAAAAAGTTTTTAGTTAACTAATAACTAATAACTAACTGACTAATGCTCCCGGGTCTATAGCTTTATCTATGGTTAAGATCGTTAGTTTATCACCAATAGTTGATGCAAGCAACATGCCGTTGGATTCTACATTCATAAGTTTTGTTGGAGCCAGATTTGCTACTACTATCAGGTGCTTACCAATCAGTTCTTCAGGTTTATAGTGCAGGGCTATACCTGCTACAATCTGACGCTCTTCAAAACCCAGGTCGATTATGAGTTTTATTAATTTTTTTGATTTTGGAACTGCTTCAGCCGAAATTACTCTGGCTACACGAAAATCAAGTCGGGCAAAATCGTCATAACTTATAGTTTCCTTAAGAGGAGTATATTCCACAGGAGGTTTTTCTTTTTCTTTTTGTATTTTAGCAAATTCTTCTTTCATTCTTTCAATTTCACCTTCTATTATTTTGTCATCAATTTTTGCGAAGAGGATTTCAGGTTTATCCAGCTTTTGTCCTGCTTTTAGTTCTTTTTCTGCAATTTTTAGCCATCTTTCTTCTTGGATTTTTGACGAATAACCCAGCATAGACCAGAGTTTTTCTGCTGTAGAAGGCATAAAAGGATAAGTCAGAACAGAAAGAACCTGAAGGAGTTTTGCACATACATACATGGTATTACCACAGTCCTGGAGATTTTCTTTACGGCTTTTCCATGGTGCTTTATCATTATAATATCTATTTCCCTTTCTTGCCAGTTCCATAAGTTCATGGGAGGCCTGACGATTTTTAAAATTCAAGAGGCATTCTTCTATTATTTCAGGAGTTTTCTTTATTTCTTCCAGCATAGCAAGATCGACAGAGGATAAATTTTCCGGTTTCGGAATTAAACCATCGAAATATTTCTCTATAAATGTAAAGATTCTGTGTACGAGATTTCCATAAGTATCTGCCAGATGGTCATTATTCCTTGACTGAAAATCTTTCCAGGTAAATTCTGTATCGCGATTTTCAGGACTGTTACTTATAATAGTGTAGCGAATGACATCTGTCTGGTATTTTTGAAAGAAATCATCTAAAGATATATACCAACCTTCACTTTTGGAAAATTGTTTCCCTTCAAGATTATAAAATTCATTGGCCGGCACATTCCATGGCAGTATTAAAGGCTTATTCTGTCCTATAATCATTGCAGGCCATACAACACAGTGAAAAGATATATTATCTTTACCAATAAAGTGAACTAATCTGCAATTTTTATCATACCAGTAGTCTTTCCACATATCCGGTTTTCCCTGTTTTTCCGCCCACTCCATTGTGGAAGATATATAACCTATAGGAGCATCAAACCAGACATACAGGACTTTCCCTTCTGCATCAGTAAGAGGAACAGGGACTCCCCAGTCCAGATCCCTTGTAATGGGTCTTTCTTCAAGTCCTCCTTTAATCATATTTCCTATAAAATTCTTTACATTTTCTTTCCACTCTTTATGAGAATTAAGCCAGTTCATAAGTTTCTTCGAGAGTAATTGAAGCTGAAGAAACCAGTGTTTTGTTTCACGAACCTCAGGTTTTTCCATACAGACCTTGCATCTAGGTTCAACTAATTCCATAGCTTCAAGCCATTTCCCGCATTTTCCGCATTCATCGCCACGGGCAGCACTATGGCCACAGGCAGGGCAGATTCCCATAACATAACGATCCGCAAGAAAACGATTACATTTTTTGCAGTACAATTGATTTGTTAAACTGGCTTTTACATATCCGTTATTATAAAGGTCAGTGAAAAATTCCTGGGATAATTTATAATGATGGCTGAGGCTTGTTCTGGAAAAATTATCAAACTTTATATTAAAATTATCGAAAATGTTCTTTATAACTTTATAATATTTGTCTACATGGGCCTGTGGAGTTGCTCCTTCCTTTTCGGCAGAAATTGTAATAGCTACCCCATGTTCATCAGTTCCGCAGATATAAATTATATCTACACCTCTCATACGCTGAAAGCGAACATATATATCAGCAGGTAAATAAGCTCCTGCTATATGGCCAAAATGTATGGGACCATTTGCGTAAGGAAGTGCACTGGTTACCAGATATTTTTCTTTATTCATAAATAAGACTCCTCTTCAGTTTCATGTTAATATTATATTCTTTCTAATGGTTGCAAGTCCTTCCATTTTTTAAAAATCGTGATGGGAGAAGAGGAGATTACAAAATTTTTTTAAATTGAATAGGAATTTTTATTTTTATTGGAAAAATTCTTTTACTCTGGTATAATAAAAAGGTCAGTTATAAAGAAAAACTCTACTGAAGGTGTAAGATAAAGATCAATTTAAGTAGGAGTTTTTATGTCTTATAATTATTATGAGTTTACTTGTGAAAGGAAGAGAGGTCAAAAAGTATGTATTGTAGAAAATGCGGAACCCAGAATGAAAATACACAGTTCTGTATAAACTGCGGTGAACCTATTCAGGCAGTAGCCCCATCCCCATCATATCAGCAATCTTCTATGTCCACTGACCAGCATGTGCCCAATTATCTTGTACAGGCTATTCTGGTCACACTTTTTTGCTGTTTACCCTGTGGAGTTGTAGCGATAGTCTATGCTGCCCAGGTTAACAGTAAATTACAGATGGGAGATTATTATGGGGCTCTTTCGGCATCACGGAATGCAAATATGTGGAGCTGGATTTCTTTTGGATGTGGGATAGCCCTTATAATTATTAACCTACTTGCTGCTGTTGCAGGTTCTCATTAAATTCTTTGTAATTATTTATATTATTATAAAGCGAGGGAAAAAATATGTATTGCAGAAAATGCGGAGCCCAGAACGAAAATACACAGTTCTGTGTAAACTGCGGTGAACCTTTGAAGACTGTAATTCCAGTATATCAAGATTCTTCCAGGCCTATGATGCAGAGCGTTCCGAGTCATCTTGTGGAGGCTATTTTGTCCACACTTTTTTGTTGTATGCCCCTTGGTATTGTAGCAATAGTTTTTGCTGCTCAGGTTAATAGTAAATTACAGATGGGAGATTATAATGGAGCTCTTTCAGCATCTAAAAATGCAGGTTTATTCAGCTGGCTTTCTATTGGTCTTGGTGCAGGCGTTAGTATCCTTTATATATTATTTTATGTGATTATGGGCCTGGCAGGTGCAGGAAACTATTAATTAAACTATGGGTTTTAACATAAAGATACTGAAAAAATTAAAAATCTTTTTTATTCTGTCATTAATTCTGCCAGTTTTCTTTTTTCTTTTTATTTTTGACCCTCTCAGTTCAAAAGTATATCCTTTCTGTCCTTTTTATAAACTCACCGGTCTTTATTGTCCGGGATGTGGAACAGCCCGTGCCTTACATCAATTAGTCCACGGTCATCTTTTAAATGCTCTGAGTATGAATCCTTTAATGATAATATCCATTCCTTTTTTGTTTTATTCTTTACTTTCTCATATTGTTTTTTTAGTAAGAGGACGTTCTCTTCCCGAAATTTTTACATCACCTTTCTGGGGATGGTTTTTACTGGTAATTGTTATTTTGTTCTGGATTTTAAGAAATATACCCTTTTATCCTTTTAAATATCTGGCGCCGTAACACCTTTAACCTGAACGTCATAGAGGCTTCACGACTGTAGTAATAGATTTCTTTCAGGAAGACTTTTACCGGGGTTTATCTCAGTACTCATAGTTAAGGTGAGGTAAATTAAATCGTGAGACGTGAGGCGATTTATAATATATCGCATCACGCCTCAAGCATTACATCTTTATACCCAGCCCCTCATCTTACATGCTTCTGCTACCCTCTGTATGGCAATCATATAGGCAGCATCACGCATATAGAGTTTGCGTTTTCTTGCAAGGGCTGAAACCTTTAAATAGGCATCAGTCATTTTGGCATCCAGTTTACCGAGTACTTCGTCTTTTGGCCAGAAATAGTTCATATTACATTGAACCTGTTCAAAATAACTGCACATAACACCACCGGCATTGGCAAGAAAATCCGGTATTACAAAAATACCGCGTTCTTTAATGACTTTGTCTGCTTCTATAGTGGTGGGGCCATTAGCTCCTTCAACCATGATCTTTACGTTTTTATGTATTTTAGGTGCTGTTTCTTCTGTTACCTGGTTTTCTAGAGCTGCAGGAACCAGTACATCTACATCCTGTTCTATCCACGCATCACCCGGTAGAATTTCATAACCGATACTTTCAGCCTGCTTTTTATTTATTCCGCCGAAACGATCTGTAATAGAAAGTAATTTATCAATGTCAATTCCGTCTTTTTTCAAGAAAGAATAGGATTTCTGTTCTTCCTGATTCCAGCAGGATACACATACTGGGGTACCTCCATATTCTCTGTATAATTTAACTGCATGCTGGGATACTTTTCCAAAACCCTGGAAGGAAGCTTTAGTGAATTTAATATCTGTACCCATTTCTCTTAAGGCTTCTCTTAAAGTGTATATTACACCATAGCCAGTAGCTTCAGTCCTTCCCAGAGAACCGCCCATATTTACCGGTTTTCCTGTAATAAATCCGGGGAATTTAGCTCCGTGGATTTTTTCATATTCATCCATCATCCATACCATATGTTGACCGCTGGTCATTACATCCGGTGCAGGAACATCCTGAATGGGACCTATATTTTGAGCTATCTGTCGAACCCATCCTCGACAGATACCTTCCTGTTCTCTCATAGAAAGATTATGAGGATCACATATTACGCCGCCTTTACCGCCACCGAGAGGAATATCTACTACCGAACATTTCCATGTCATCCACATAGCGAGAGCACGGACTGTATCAATAGTTTCATGGGGATGAAAGCGAATACCTCCTTTACATGGTCCCCGGGCATCATTATGCTGAACACGAAAACCTCTGAATATTTTTACTATGCCATCATCCATTCTGACAGGAATATTAAAGTGATATTCTCTGTCAGGATTACGTAAGAAGTCTTTTGTGGCCTGATCAAGTCCTAACTGTTCTGCTACAGCGTCAAATTGATCCTGAGCTAATTTGAATGCATTAAATGGTTTGTTCGCCATAAAATTAAAGTCCTCCTTATGAAAAATTGAGTGGTAGAAACGAGGGAAATTGTATCACAAAAACCATGTATTGTCAAGGAACGATTAATTTTGGCCTTTATCTGTGATTCATAATAGGACTTTAAATTATAAAAAATATCTTCGAAATTGTCTTTTTTAGTATAAATTTAAATAAATTGATTTTCATACATAAAGTATAGAAATAATATAAAATTGTATGGAATTTTTAAATTATGAATTAAAGTACTTTTGCTCTGTGCTTTTAAAATAAAGTATTATAATTTTTAGTAGAGTAATTAATAATTAAAGCCAGTCTATTAATCATTATCCTTATCAGTTTTTACTATAAACAATACAGGTTTATGATCAGATACGGATTTCAGATAGCCAGGGTATTCTTTTTCATCAATTGTATGGATACTTCCCGGTATGACTTCATCCATTGCTCCGCCCTCTACATTGGTTACTGTACAGTGATCTATAAGACCTTTATAAGGAATATTGGAATAGAATTCTTTAGCAAGTCCTTCTGTTAAAAAGTGTACATTTTTTCCCTTTTGTAATGATTTTAATGCATCACTTCCTACAAAATCATTAAAATCTCCAACAAAAATAAGATCTTTATCATTACTTTTTTCCAGATGTTCTGATATCCATTTATTTATTCTTTTTGCCTGTTCTGTTCTTGTTGCTATTGACTTATCGTCAAACATAGCTTTCAGATGGGCCACAACAAAGGTAAAATCAAAGGTGTTATCAATTTTCATATCTACAAGTAGCGGTGCTCTCAGATGTGTTCCTACCTTG
>JAKJGF010000299.1 GCA_022704525.1 Bacillota bacterium
CAGGGTTTTTCGGTTTTCCCTTTTATACCATCGGGGAGATCTGTTTTTGTTCCACCTCCCATATCAAGTAAAACATATGTATCAAGATTGCCAAGTTCAGCACCTTTCTGTAGTTCCTTAAATTTTATCATAAAACGATATGGTTCCGAAGGGTTACCTTCCTGTGCCCCTACTGCAACAATGTCTCTGCTGCTGTCAAAACCATCATCAAGTTTATACTGATCATTCTGAGTGGCTCTAAAATAAATTGTTTTGGGATGATCTATTACCACATCAGACATTTTTGCATTTTCTTTTAACTGGCTCAGATTTTTAAGATCCTTCATTAAACCTCCATCACTGCCGGTTAAACCTGTTTCCACTCTGTCAGAAGTCTTAAAGGGTTCTTCTTTTTTAAGAGCCTTTTTACTTTCAGCTATATTTCCTTTATTTAATCCTGTATTGATTTTCATAATTATCCTCCTAGAATAATTTAAATAATAATTATTATAACAAACAGAGTTTAAAAAATCCTTAAAAAGTTATTTTTTACTTTCTTTTTTGTATTTCTTATACCCTTTCGCTATTAAGTGTATTAAATTCAGCATTGAGGCTACTATGAAGTTTTATACTTCTTAACCCTGAGGAATATACGTTAAATTTCAATATGGAATCAAGTTAAAACTTTCTTTAAGGACGCCATCTTTTTTCTCCGTAGATTCAATTCCGGGTTTACTGGTTTGACTAACTATTTATATAATATACATTCAGGCTAAAGCGAATCCGTATTATAAAATAAAGAGACTCAGAAGTTAACAAAAAATTAATAACCATCTAAAGGCCTCTGAAAAATTCAGGAATCAGATTTCCGTGTTCTATGGTATAATCAATTTCTGCCAGGAGTCTCTCTTTGTCTTTCGGAAAACGCCCTGCCAGGGGCAGATAATTGGAAGCATGATTTGAACGAAAGATTGTTCCTTTTAGATTGAGATTTTCAATAAGTAATCTGAGTTCTTTTAAGAGATCTTCAGCTTTTGGCAGGATAAAATCTCCTTTTTTTACTGCTTCATAAAGAGGAGTTCCCCCTACAGGCATAAGGGTCAGAGCAGAAAGATAACGTGGTTCCATCCTGTTAAGAGCTTCTGCTGTTTTTATAGCATGGAGTCGGGAATATTTTACTCCTCCAAGGCCAAGAAGAATAATAACAGACATTTTAATATCATACTCCTGGCTATAGCGGACACACTCTATCATGTCTTCTGCTGTAAACCCTTTATTTACATCTCTTAAAATTTCCTCACTTCCACTTTCAAGCCCTAAATAGACAATACCGAGTTTTAACTCTTTAAGCTGCCGGATTTCTTCTTTATCTTTTCTCAAAATCCCATGAGGATTTCCATATATTCCGACTCTCTGTAGCTGTGGGAAGACTTTATTTAATTCTTCCAGAACCTTAAGGAGTATCTCTGTCTTTAAGACCAGTGCATCACCGTCAGCAAGAAATACCCTTCTTGTGCCGGGAAATAATTTACCTGCAGCAGTAATATCTTTTATAATATCGTCCATTGGTCTTATAAAAAATTTCTTATTCCTGTACATACCACAGAAGGTACACTTATTATGACTGCAGCCATAAGTAATCTGAAGTATGAAACTATCTGCTTCTGATGGGGGTCTAAAAACTGGTTCTGAATAATTCATAATTATTTCAACTGAGTCTTCAGCCATTTATCGAGTATATCTATATTGAAATATATTTCTTTCTGTTCTCCTTTTAAATTAAACATATCATAAGAGTGTCCCTTAACATCTATAAGGTTCTGTACATCAT
Source organism: Bacillota bacterium (assembly GCA_022704525.1). Lineage (GTDB taxonomy): Bacteria > Vulcanimicrobiota > SpSt-956 > SpSt-956 > JAKJGF01 > JAKJGF01. Next base: position 1,811 of record JAKJGF010000299.1, read on the forward strand.
AGGTAAGACCAAATACAGTCAAAATGATATATTCTTCCCTTATACTTATAACCTGATAGGCAGTTTCAGGGGTTTTACCATCTCCTGAATCTAAAATAGATTTAAGAAGACCTTTGAAAACAAAATCATGAAAATCTGATTCCACCTGTTGACCTGATTCTTTATATGCAATTTTACATACTACATGGGCATCCATATCAGTATAATTTTTATCCAGCACTGTCTGAGCATATTTAATAGCATCTTCGTACTGTTTGTTATCCAGGGCACTATTCATTAAATCACTGTTACCATCATTAACAAAATAAGGATTATATTCAGGTGTTTCCGTATAGGCCAGTCTGAATTCTTTGAAATCAACGGTTTCATCCAGGTTTTTTACTCTTTCCAGAAGTTTAATATAGGAAGAAACATTATTACTTTCCTGTGCTGTGACGATAGAAGTCATAATAAAAAACAATATAAAGAGTATTATACTTTTTTTATAAAACATATTTATTATCCTTTCCCTACATTATTTTTTCTATTTTTGAGGTTTTATTTATGAGATAACCTATAAAAATCACTGCTACCAGAACAACAAGAATATCCAGGTATTTTGAATATTCATGAACAAGTTCCCATTTAACACCAAGCCAGACCCCTGTACAGGCAAGAAAGGCATTCCACATAGTTGCACCTGTGAGTGTATAAATACAGAATTTAGTCATATTCATCCTGCCCACACCTGCAGGAATTGAGATAAAGTGTCTTACTACAGGAATAAAACGGCAGAAAAAGATTGTTTTATCGCCGTATTCTGCAAAAAATCTCTCTGTAATCTCCAGATGATGTTTATCTAAAAGCAGATATTTTCCGTATTTAAGTACAAGAGGTTTTCCTCCATAGGCACCCATATAATAGGAAATAAGTGAACCTACAATACTTCCTATACTGCTTGAAATTATAACAAGGGCCATATTAAATTGACCTGTTGTTACAAGATATCCTGCAAATGGCATAACTCCTTCGCTCGGAACCGGGGCAACCATACTTTCAAGTGTCATAAGTATAAATACTCCGAAATAACCTACTGTGGAAATAATCACAGTAAAAAGATAAAATAATGATTCAAAAATACCCATTTAAATTCTCCTTTATCTGGCATGGTTCAACATTGGCTAAAAAATCTCCTCTTTTTTCTGTTTCTATTATCATCTTACAGAATATGATATTTAAATAAATGGATTAAAGGAGAAATTATATGGGAAAATATGACGAAATAGGGTTTTTGATAAATACAACAGGAAAATCATCAGTCAGATTATCTTTACCGGCAGACACGATTACCAGAAAGAGTTCAATTACAGTTTTTACAATACAGAGTTAAATTATAAATACAGGTCTTTAAGGCTTATAGATTATGATGAAACATATCTTATAAACCATACTAATCCCTTTGCTCTTGTGACACTTGCTGTTAAATATGCCCTTGATAGTAAGAATGATGAAGAAGTGAGATATAAATTTAAAAGAAAACTGATGAGATTGATGTTTAACAGGGGTTATAGTCATAAAGAAATTGAAAACCTCTTCAGATTTATAGAAATAATGCTTGAACTATCAAGTAGAGATTTAAAAGAGAAGCTTTATATAGAATTGAAAAAAATAGTAAAGGAGAAAAGTATAATGATAATAACAAATTTTGAAGAAATAGCTATGGAAAAAGGTATGAAAAAAGGAAAAATTGAAGGAAAAATTGAAATTGTAAAAAAGGCTTTGAAAAAAGGATATGCTATAGAAGAGATTGCAGATCTAACCGGCATGTCCGTTGAAGAGATTAAAAAATTATCTGAATAAAAGAACGTAACAATAAAGTCGATGAAATGACAAAAGATTTTCTGATTGCTACAACAGTTATTATTGCTTCATTTTTAATTAGAGCTTTCGAAAATGAAACCACAGAATTTAATTCTAAACCAATAAAAAATAAACTCTTGTATGATGAGAATGAAGAATTTAACGACTTTTGGGATAATTCTTTTGGTGAATTTATAATGGGAGATTACTCATATACAGCAAGCGAAATTTTATTTAATGTAGATTATCAGGCTTATGAGACAGAATATAAGTCTTTTAAAGTAATTGAAGAAGGTGACAAATGAATAGAATAACCGAATCCGAAATTGAAGAATTTGCCATTAAATTGCTGGAAAATTTAGGATATCAGTACATCTATGGTCCCTCCATTGCCCCTGACAGCGATACACCTGTAAGAAAATCCTTTGAAGATGTTCTATTAATTGAACAATTGAAATCTGCAATCGGCAGAATCAATCCGGAAATTCCGAAAGATGCCCGAGAAGATGCCATCAAACAGATCCAAAGATTAAATTTCCCGGAATTGATAGTTAACAACGAAGCTTTTCATAGAATGCTTACGGAAGGCGTAAAAGTAAGTTATCAAAAAGATGGAAACGTCAGAGGCGACTTTGTATGGTTAATTGATTTTAAATGTCCGGGAAATAACGAGTTTACAGTCATCAATCAATTTACTGTAATTGAAGAGGGTATCAATAAACGCCCTGATATTATTCTTTTCGTAAACGGCTTACCTTTAATTGTTATTGAACTTAAAAATCCGGCAGACGAAAAAGCAACAGTAAAATCTGCATTCAAGCAGTTGCAGACGTATAAACAGGCAATGCCCTGTCTCTTTAATTACAACGGCTTTATGGTTATTTCAGATGGTCTGGAAGCCAGAGCCGGTACACTTTCTGCCGGCTTTTCCCGTTTTATGACCTGGAAATCCTCAGATGGTAAAACAGAAGCTTCTCATTTAATCGGACAATTGGAGACACTTATTAAGGGAATGCTTAACAAAGAAACACTGTTAGACCTTATACGCCACTTTATTGTATTTGAAAAAGCTAAAAAAGAATATAAAGAAAATGGGATCATAACAATAGAAACGGAAAAAAAACTTGCAGCCTATCACCAGTATTACGCGGTTAATAGAGCTGTTGAATCTACAATAAGAGCCTCCGGGTATCAGTCTAAAACTGAATTTTCACATACATTAATGGAGTCACCTGAAAGTTATGGTGTACCGGGAGTAAAACAGCAGCCACCAGGAGACAGAAAAGGCGGAGTAGTCTGGCCATACACAGGGAAGCGGTAAATCTCTCTCAATGGTATT
>JAKJGF010000069.1 GCA_022704525.1 Bacillota bacterium
AAAGAAGCAAATTATGCAGTAGATGAAAATAAGCTTAAAGACGGTATACACTGGTTAAAATGGCATTATTCCTCTGAAAAAGATATAAATACAAAGACTTATATGGCTTTTGCCGTTACCACTGCCGGGGGAAACTGTAAAGACTGGCTTATGTCTTTATATAATAAGAGACAGGAGCTCAACAGCTATTCCCAGGCAGTCCTTGCACTGTCTCTTAAAAAAGCAGGCTATAATAAAGAAGCTCTGGAAATAGTAAAATTACTCGAAAAAACTGCCGACATAAGTGGAACTACAGCCTGTTGGAGCGGGCTTACAGGAAGCTACGGATGGACTGATAATAAAGTGGAAACCACATCTTATTGTCTGAGCGCCCTTCTCGCTATTAATCCTCAGAGTGAAATCATCCCGAAAGTAGTAAGATATCTTTCTTTTAACCGGAAAGGAAATTACTGGTATTCTACAAAAGATACAGCTGCTGCAGTAATGGCTCTTACAGGATATATAAAGATAACAAAAGAAATGAATCCTGATTTTGAAACAGATTTTTATTTTAATGGCACAAAACTAAATACTTTGAAATTTACAAAAGATGATGTAGGTAAACCGGGTAAAAAGATAGAGATACCTTTTGATCAGGGACTTCTTGCCGGTAAGAACAAGGTAAAATTTGATATAAGAGGTAAGGGGATGCTCTATTATACTATCTATCTGAAATATTATACCTCAGAGGAAAATGTCAAAGCCTGGGATTCCGGTTTTAAGGTTAAAAGAACTTATTATCTTTTAAAAGAAAATACAAAAGATCCTGAGAAAGCTAAAGTAAAACTGGAGAATGAGGCAGAGGTAAAGAGCCAGGATACGATTCTTGTAGAACTGGAAGTGACAGGGAGTGCTAATTATGAATACCTTATAATAGAAGATCCCAAACCTGCAGGTTGTGAATATGAATCTCTGGAGGTAAAACAGAATTATACGTTATGGAATTACTGGTATGCTCATAAAGAATTAAGGGATGAAAAATGTGCTTATTTTGCTACTTCGTACTTGCCCGGTACTCAGAAGATTACCTATAAAATGAGAGCTGAAACACCGGGGACATTCCATGTAATGCCGACCAGAGCTTATCTTATGTATAGCCCTGAGGTAGGTGGCAACAGTGACGAATTGATACTAAAAATTCGAGAGAATAAGAAAGAAAAGACCGGTCTTACACCGGTTCCTGTAACGGAGAAAACAATAGAAACTCCTGTGGCACAGACTACTCCCGGAACGGAGGAAAAGAAAACTCCTCCTTCCAGAACAGTCCTCTTAGTGAGTATTACAGGAGTTTCAGTAGTAATCATTCTGACTGTATTGAAGGCTTTTAAGGTGTGAACAGTGAAGAGTGAAGAGTGATCAGTTTTGTTGTCCCCTCTTCACTCTTTAAATTACATAATGGGTGGGACAGAGAGAATCTCCACAACTTCAACATAGGGAGTATGTCAGTTCTATTAAATTACGCAGTTCTTCATCAGGCACCATAGAAGAAAGAAGAAACTTGAAATCTTCTATGTCTTTTGCTACAGATTTATAAGCATCCCAAAAATCGCTAAAACTATAACATTTTTTATCAGTATGAACATTTTTAACTATATTTTTGCTACTACATTTGCTACATTCATATATTATAGCTTCTATAATCATTAATCTTTACTTCTTCGATTTTATTAACTTTGATAAAAATTTCTATTCATACTGATTATTATATGCTATAATATTTGAAATACAATACTCTAAATCAGTTTAAAATTAACCACTACCCTAAATTTTTTCTCAGCCTGCTCAGGGAAACGAAAGCCCATGGCCGAAAGCTGAAAGCTAATTAAAATGTCACAGGAAATAAAAGATTTTACAATTAAAATACTCCAGAAGCTCGGCGGCAAGCTGGAATATATTACTTCCCATAAGTTGATAGTCACTTTTCCGGAAGCAATTTCATCTTCTATTGGCAATAAGGTATACCTTTCTTTTATCCCTGTATCTGATGAACTGGAAGGACAGGACTTTGAACTGGTTATTCCCGGCAGTAATTTCCTGGAGGAGCTTATATCTATAGCCAGAAGTAACGGGGGAGGTGGGCAGAGGGTTTTTCTGGAAACAACAGTCCTGCCTGAGACAGATATGCCTGTAAACTTATTCTCAGTCTCTCTGGAAAGTATTGAAAGGGTATCCCGTTATATACCTTTAATGGAATTTAACTTTCGTGTAAGTTTCCTGTCCGATGAAAAAATTGAGAGTCTTTATTCTATTTTTATAGATGAAGAAAAAAATGAGTTTGAAATTATTATTCCTGAAGATCAGAAACTCTCTTATGAACCCCGTCAGGGATTTATCTATTCAGCCTTTTCCATTCCTCCGGAAGAAGTCTATAACAGAGCAAAAGAGCTAATACTTTCAAAAATAGAACCACAGACAAACAAAATAGAAGAAGAGCATAAAGAATTTTTAAATGATACATTAAAAAGTCTTGAATCATATTATGCCAGAGAAAAAGAACATATTAAAAAGAAATATAAAGATGAAGCAGGTCCTTACATAAGAGAAATCACAGAAGAATTAAAACAAAAGAAGAATGAATTAATTGAAAAACATAAAATCAAAGTAGGATTATCACTGATCAACTTCAGGGAAATCTCTCTTCCTGCCACAGGTTATCAATGTATTCTTGTAAAAGAAGATAAAAAGAAAATATTTCAATTTAAAAAAGAACTCCTCAGGGGAAAACTTTTTCTTCCTCCCTGCTCTTCCTGTAAAAAAATTTCGCAAGCTTTTACTATTTGTTCCGGGGAAGGACATCTACTTGGTCCATGCTGTGTATATAAATGCAGTAACTGTTCTTTAGAATGCTGCCTTATCTGTAGACCGGCGACGGTCTGCTATATATGTAATGAAAAAATCTGTGAGGATTGTATCAGTACCTGCCAGAACTGCAAAAAACCATATTGTTTCTCAAAACATAGTATCAGATGTGGTACATGTAATGAAGAATTCTGCGGAAATTGCATAGAGAAATGCGGAAAATGCAATAGAGATTTCTGTTTAGATCATATTTTATTGTGTAAAGACTGTAAAAGAAGTTTCTGTACGGATCACTGCGGAAAATGTGGAGTATGTAAAAAAACAGTCTGTCAGGAAGATTCAAAAATCTGTCCCGGATGTGGTAATATATCCTGTAATTCCCATTTTTCAAAGTGTTTTCTCTGTTCTGAGTATTACTGTAAAACCTGCTTAAAAGAAATTAAAAAAAATATTCTCTGTAAAGGATGTAGATCACTTGAAAAGGTGGAAAACCCTGATGAAATAGCAGTTATTTTCGCTCCTCATCTGAGTAAACTCTCAAAGGTTCAGATTTTAAAATTAAAACACTGGAAAAAAGGAGTTACAAAAAAATATCTCATTTTTACGGCTTCAGGTCTGTTCAATTCTTATATTTTCGTTTTGAATAGTGAGAAGGGAGATATCGTAAGTTATAGATCCCTGGGATTTCTAAAGGCCTTAAGAGATATGTTTTCGTGATATGTAGTGAAATATTTTCCTCTAAGTCTTCTGAAGGATTTTAGAACATATTGTAGAAAATTCTGACATAAATTGTATTTAGAAAGGAGTACAATCGAAAGCTTAAAGTTTTTATTATCTAAGGAGGTTTATATTTTGAACAAATTAAGGAGCATTTTTTTTATTATCTTTATCTGTTTTTCTCTCCTGTATCCCTTATACAGTATGGCAGAGGAAATAAAAGGTGAATTATACCCTGTATCTAAATACGGCTACTGTGATGAAACAGGTAAAACTATTATAAAACCAAAATTCGATTATGCAGGATATTTTTCCGAAGGTCTGGCAGTGGTAGGAATTGGAGACAAATACGGATATATTGATAAAACAGGAAAAACTGTTATAGAACTCAAATTTGATTACGGAGGAGATTTTTCCGGAGGCCTCGCAGTAGTACTTTCCGGTGAGAAATGCGGATATATCGATAAGACCGGTAAATATGTCATTGAACCGAAATTCCAGGCAGGAGGACCTTTTATTGATGATCTGGCTGTAGTAATGATTGAAAACAAATGTGGATATATTGATAAAACAGGAAAATATGTCTATGAACCCACTTTAGATTATGCAACTGATTTTTCAGAAGGTCTGGGACTGATAAATATAGGAGGCACATGGAATCAAAATGATAATTTAAATGGCGGCAAATGGGGGTATATTAATAATACAGGAAAAGTAGCCATAGAAGTTAAATATGACAATGCCTTTCCTTTTTCAGAAGGTCTGGCGGCTGTAATGACAGGAGGTAAATGGGGATATATTGATAAGACAGGGAAAATGGTTATTGAACCGACCTTTGATTTTGCAGATGTTTTTTATGGAGGACAGGCAAGGATAAATGTAGGAGGCAAGATTAATAAAAATGGTGAAATAAATGGTGGCAAATGGGGTTATGTTGACAAAACGGGAAAGGTAACCTGGGATAAATAAGTGAAACGTGAAACGTGAAACGTGAAACGATAATTTAACAGTTCTTAAAGTAAAGGTACTCTTCTTTTCACTTTTCACTTTTCACGTCAATAATTGATGAATCTAATTATTAAAAAGTAACTATATTTTTAAGAAAAATATGCTAAAATATAAAGTAAGAAATTTTATTTATCACTGAATTAATGAAAGGAGATCCCCTGTGAGTTTATCATCTGAAGAACAAATAAAAGAAAAATATGGTAATGTTTCTCTTGAGAGTGCTCCTGTAGATCCGAATAATCCCACTTTCGATTCGCTTCTTGGAGCTTTAAAAGAGGTATTTTCTGGAAACTCCAGTATGGATGTATTAGTTAAATATCACAAAGGCCTTTCGAAACAACTGGAAGATTCAAAAAAAGCCTTGGAAAATATTGAAACAGAAGAAGTAGATGGTGTTTCGGAGGAGTATAAAAAGACTGCAAAAGAGCAGAGAGATATAAGTCTTGGAGCTCTGACTATTACCCGTAGTACTTTGGATTTACTTAAAGTTTATATTGATCATCCTTCCAGAGAAAACATGGCCAACTGTATTGACTCTCTCCTGACGACACAGCGTATTATGAAAGGAGTCCATGATATGCTGAATGAAACTATTAAACAGGCAATAGAAGAGTTTAAGGAAGAAGAATTTGAGGAATCTTCTTAACTTATGTATGAGACTGCCACTATAGAAATAACTACACGGATTGGATGTAAGAACAATTGTATTTATTGCCCTCAGAATAAACTTATAGAAAAATACACACAGAAAAGTAATATTATAGATATGTCTTTTGACACCTTTAAAACCTGTGTAGATAAAATTCCCCGCCGTGTCAGAATTGATTTTTCAGGTATGGCAGAACCCTGGTTAAATCCTGACTGCACAAAAATGCTATTATATGCAAATAAAAAGAGATTCAAAATCCAGGTCTACACAACCTGTGTGGGAATGACAGAAAAAGATCTGGATTTAATTAAAGATATATCCTTCGATCTTTTTGAAGTCCACCTTCCTGATGAAAACAGATGGATAAAAATAGATATAAATAAAGCATATCTGCGATTAATCTCAGATCTTCAGGAAAAGAATATAAAGAATCTTAGATTTATGACTATAGGTAAGGTGCGTGAGGAAGTAAAAAAAATTATAAAAAGAGATATAAGAGAAGATCTGCCCCACAGCAGAGGAGGAAACATAAGAGATGTGGAAATAATTTCTCCCCCTCCGAGGAAAGAAGGTTTTATTACCTGCGGAAGATTCGGCTATCGCCTGAATAATAATGTACTTCTCCCGAATGGTGATGTACTTTTATGCTGTATGGATTATGGTATGCAACATATCCTGGGTAATATTCTTACGTCAGATTACAGAAGCTTATTTAAGAATAGCGAATTTTATAAGCTTCTGAAGGGTATGAATAATGATAAAATGGATATTTTATGCAGATACTGTGAATCGGCAAAAAAAGTGGACACTCCTTATATGGCGAGAAAAGGCCTCATATGCAGAATCAATGCATCTCTGAAAAAGTTTTTAAACATCTTGTGAAAGAGGAGATTTTGCTATGAAAAAAACTTTTATTCAAAAAGTGCCCATATATTCGTATCTGTTTCCATAGTTTCCTGAAATTTCTGTCTTGCTTCCAGAAGTTTATCTCCAAGACGTTCAATCTCTTTCTTCATATCTTCATCAGAAGATGAGGAAAGCCATATCTTTTGAAGTTTCTCTTCAAAGGTTTCATCCTCTTCAAAATCGCCAAGGATAAGATCCAGTTCACCTATTACAAGTTCAAACATACGTATCTTTTCAGAAAGAAGATAGAGTATGTATTCTTCGAAGGTATCCTGAAGGGAGAAATTAAAGATCAGGACTTCTCTTTCCTGTGTAAGCCTGTGTATTCGTCCTATCCGTTGTTCCAGTCTCATAGGATTCCATGGAAGATCATAATTTACCATTATATGACAGAACTGAAGATTTTTCCCTTCACTGCCGGACTGTGTGGATATAAGAACCTGTGCATCTTTTCTGAAATAAAGAAGTTCTTCGTCTTTTTCTTTAATACTCATCTGACCATTAAAAAGAGCCACTTTATATCCTGACTCTTCCAGGAGTTTTCTTAAATACTCCTGTGTCAGGAGAAATTCTGTAAATATGATTACCTTATCAGAGGTTCTCTTCAGTATCTCAAGAAGAGCACGGCTCTTCCTGTTAACTCCAACATTTTCTCCAAGAGAAGAAAGTTTTGATAAAATTTCATATTCCTGTTGAGAGGGGTCTGTTTTTTCTTTCCAGTTTTTCAGTATATCCATGGCCGCAGCACTGCTGCTTCCAAGAGCTTTCTGCAGTTGCATAAGGGAAAGAATTACACCTTTCGTATCCTTCTTTCTTCTATAATATTCCCTTATAAACTGTGTGACTTCAAGACGAAATTTTTTTTCCGGAAGAGATTCCCGGAGATAATATATACCGGCTTTCCTGGGTGGAAGGTAGATGTCAACATTTGAACGGCGATTCCTTATCATTACATTTTTAATCAGTTTTTTCAGCTCTTCCGGATTGACTGGCATTCTCTTATCTGAAACGTCTACAAATCTTTTACGAAATTCTCTCAGATTTTTAAGCTGTCCCGGCTTTAGAAGTGTTATGAGATTGAACAATTCTTCCAGATTATTTTGTACAGGTGTGGCAGTAAGCATAAGAATATAGCGTTTTGTTATTTTATTTATAAGCTTCCAGGCTTTAGTAGAACGGTTTTTAACTTTATGTGCTTCATCTATTATGAGAAGATCATATTTGATTTTTGTTATTATTTCAGCGTGCTCTTCTCTCCTTGCAGTGTCTATGGATGCTATAAGACGGTCATATTCCTGCCAGTCACCTTGCTCTTCCTGTATATGAAATTCCTCCCGAAAGTGGAGAAGCATTTCTTCTTTCCACTGTGTTGTAAGAGAAGCAGGGACAAGTATAAGTATTTTCTTTATAAGGCCTCTCAGAAGAAGTTCTTTCATAATAAGCCCTGCTTCTATGGTTTTCCCCAGACCAACTTCATCTGCAAGAAGAACCCTTCCCCTCATTATCCTGAGGGCATCAAGAGCTGCTTTCTTTTGATGTGTAAAGGGCACTACAGGAATTGAGGGAAGAGATATTAATCTATTAAATCCGGTTGTTAAAGAGAGTTTTTCAGCTTTTATTCTGAGCAAAAACCAGTCGGGATCAGACATTTTACCTTCTGTAAAATCTTTAAACATATCTTTCTTCAGAGAGGCAAATATAACTTCTTTCCCCGGAGATACCGCTCTGAACTCTTCCGGTGGAATATCAGTTTTTAAGTCTTCCTGACTCAACCTTCTTGTAAAAGCAGGTTCAGAAGGTTTTATTAACGGACGGGAAGTCTCCATCCAGATGAAATTTTCTTCTCTGTTGGATGAAAGATTTTTCCAGAAGATCCCACTAATGGCTTCAAGCATCTCTCTGGCAGATTGAAAACGTTTATTTACATCATTCTGAAGGGCTCTGGATATTATAAGTTCTCCTTCTAGAGAAATAGAAGGATTAAGACTTCTAAGTGGAATATCCTGACAGGTAAAAGGTTTTTCCTTTGCAGGGTCCCGGCCTGAAAGTAAATAATGAAGTGTAATTCCCAGTGCATAAATATCAGCTCTGGGGTCTTCCTGACCTCTGTATTGTTCAGGCGGGGCATAACCTTCTGTGCCGACTTTCAGATTATTCAAATCCTCCGGTAGAAATAATCGTGTAATACCAAAATCTATTACTGTTATCTTTCCGTGATAATCTAACATAAGATTGGCCGGTTTCAAATCTCTGAAAATCCAGGGACGTGGTTTTCTTGTATGGAGGTAAATAAGTACCTCACAGATTTCCATACCCCACTGAAGGACCTGTTCCTCAGGGAAAGGACGATGTCCGTTATCTTCCATAAGAGCTTCCAGAGTTTTTCCATTTATATATTCCATTACGAGATAGTATCTATTATTTTCCTGAAAATAATCTGTAATACGGGGAATATGTTCGTGTTTAAGCTGAACTAAAATCTGAGCTTCTCCTTCAAACATTGCTTTTAATCTATCGGGCGAGATGGGTAGAACAGGGGAAGGAGTCATTTCTTTTATGGCACAGAAGGGACCGAAAATTCTACCCAGTTCCTGAGAAATATAGGAAGCTTTATAGACTGCTCCCCATCCTCCAGCACCTGATAAAGTTTCTATACGGTACCTCTTTTGAAGTACTGTACCTGGAATTAATAGAGAATTGTTATGAGAATTCATATCTCCAACATAACACATTCTCAATACCAATGCAACTTTTGTAATTATAAAAAAATAATTTTTAATAACGTTGACAGTTTTTGTGATTTATGTTAAAATTAAAAGTGCTGTCTATAAATGGATATTTATTTTCTTTTTAATGAGCAAGAAAATATTTCAGTGAGAGTTGAAAAATATTTGGCGGTCTGACCCCGCAGAAAGGAAATATATACTAATTAGATTGCTTTCTATTGAACAAAGTTTTTACAATATTAATATAGACAGTAGGTCAGCAAAACAGCACATTAAAGAAGGAAGGACGAAGATGCCATAGGAGTCGTTAAAATCTTTCCTTATTTTTATTTGTGGTGTTATTATTTTTTTTAGTGCTTTTTTATAGAGAAGAGAGGTGAGTTGAAGATCTCCGGGGTCAATGGATTGCTACGAAAGCAACTATAATACAGGTTTTGTAAAGGAGTGTCTGAGAATTGGTAATTACACGTCATGGAAAACGTGAAAAAAGTTTTTCGAAAATTTTAGAGATTGCAGAATTACCCTATTTGATTGAGACTCAAATCAATTCATATGAGTGGTTCCTGAATGAGGGAATGCGTCAGGCCTTCAGGGATTTATCCCCTATAACGGATTTCACCGGTAATATAGTACTGGAGTTCCTTGCTTATTATCTGGGAGATTGTATAATTTTTATACCTGAAACCGTTGATAGAGGCTCAGAGAATATATCTATTAAACAGCTTCAATCTTATACTAAATACAGTGTAAAAGAATGCCGGGAAAGAGATATGACTTATGCTATACCTCTCAAAGCAAAAGTCCGTCTTATAAAAAGAGATCAGGGTGATATAAAAGAAATTAAAGAACAAACTATATTTATTGGAGATTTTCCATTGATGACTGAAAAAGGCACATTTGTTATAAATGGGGCAGAACGTGTTATAGTCAGTCAATTAGTGCGATCTCCCGGTGTTTATTATCAATCAACTAAAGATAAAACAGGTAAAGACCTTTATACAGTTACAGTTATCCCTGATAGAGGCGCCTGGCTGGAACTGGCAAACGATATAAAGGATGTTATAACTGTAAGGATTGATAGAACCAGAAAGCTTCCAGCTACAGTTCTTTTAAGAGCTCTTGGATTTGAATCTAATGATGATATAACAAAGTTACTTGGTGAAAGTCAATGTGTAAAAGCTACTCTTGGTAAAGATAGTATTGAAAATCAGGAAAATGCTCTGGTAGAAATTTATAAAAAATTGAGGCCAGGAGATCCTCCTAACCTTGAAAGTGCTCAAAATCTTTTAAATACACTATTTTTTAACCCCAGACGTTATAATCTGGGTTATGTAGGACGCTATAAACTAATAAAGAAATTATCTTTAAATGAAACATGCCTTGAATGTGGACTTGAGAATGGGCCGGGTCGGACTGAATGTGTTCGATGTGATGCTCCTTTAGTTCACAATCAGGTTTTGACAAATCATGACATAGTGGAAATTATGAAATATTTAGTTGGTTTAATAGAGAATCAGCAGGGATATAATGTAGATGATATAGATCATTTAGGAAATAGAAGAGTCAGAGCAGTGGGAGAATTGTTATTAAATCAATTTCATGTAGGTCTTCTAAGGCTTGAAAGAGTTGTAAAAGAACGTATGACTGTTCAGGATGTAGAAACTGTTACTCCCCAGGCTTTAATAAATATAAGGCCTGTTGTTGCAGTTCTAAAGGAATTTTTTGGAAGCAGTCAGCTATCTCAATTTATGGATCAAACTAATTCACTGGCAGAACTCACACATAAAAGAAGATTAAGTGCTCTTGGCCCGGGTGGGCTGAGCCGTGAAAGAGCCGGTTTTGAGGTAAGAGATGTCCACCATTCCCATTATGGTCGTATATGTCCTATTGAAACACCTGAAGGACCTAATATTGGTCTTATCGGTTCTATGGCTACCTACGCGAAGGTTAATAAATATGGTTTTATAGAAACACCTTACAGGAAAGTGGTAAATGGCGTTGTTACAGATCAGGTAGATTATATGACAGCAGATGATGAAGATAAATATGTAGTGGCTCAGGCAAATGCTATTCTGGATGAAGAGAACAGATTTGTTCAACCCAGAATTGCAGCCAGAACAAAAGATGAAATTACAACTAATAAACCTGATGAAATACACTATATAGATGTTTCTCCCAAACAAATAGTCAGTGTAGCTACTGCTCTCATACCTTTCCTTGAGCATGATGATGCAAACCGTGCTCTTATGGGAGCGAATATGCAGAGACAGGGTGTTCCGCTTCTTGTTAAAGATGCTCCTCTTGTTGGTACCGGTATAGAATTTAGAGCGGCTATGGATAGTGGATGTCTTGTAATTGCTGAACAGGATGGTATTATTAAGAAGGTGGTGGCTGATGAAATTATTGTAGAGGATAAACATGGCCAGGAAAATAGATATGAACTTCTCAAATTTGTACGTTCCAATGCAGGAACCTGTGTAAAACAGGATCCTATAGTAAAACTCGGTCAGAAAGTGGAAAAGGGACATGTTCTTGCAGATGGTTCCTCCAGTGTAGAAGGTGAACTGGCACTTGGCAGAAATGTACTTGTAGCTTTTATGCCCTGGGAAGGTTACAATTATGAAGACGCCATACTTGTAAGTGAAGAATTTTTAGTAGAAGATATGTATACCTCTATACATATAGAGGAATATGATGCAGAGGCCAGAGATACAAAGTTAGGTTCTGAAGAAATAACAAGAGAAATTCCGAGTGTTGGAGAAGATGCCCTTAAAAACCTGGATGAGAGAGGGATAATAAGGGTAGGGGCCGATGTAAGGCCCGAAGATATTCTTGTGGGCAAGGTTACTCCTAAAGGAGAAACAGACCTTACTGCAGAAGAGAGATTGCTTCGTGCAATTTTTGGTGAAAAAGCCAGAGATGTAAGGGATACTTCTCTAAGGGTTCCTCATGGTGAAAAAGGAAAGGTTATAGATGTAAAGGTTTTTTCCCGTGAAGATGGAGATGAACTTTCACCTGGTATAAATAAGCTTGTAAGAGTATATGTGGCTCAGAAAAGAAAGATTCTTCAGGGAGATAAAATGGCTGGCCGACATGGAAATAAAGGAGTTGTGGCAAAAATTCTTCCTAAAGAAGATATGCCTTTTTTACCA
This sequence comes from Bacillota bacterium, assembly GCA_022704525.1. Taxonomy (GTDB): domain Bacteria; phylum Vulcanimicrobiota; class SpSt-956; order SpSt-956; family JAKJGF01; genus JAKJGF01. Next base: position 11,997 of record JAKJGF010000069.1, read on the forward strand.
GATGGAACTCCTATTCAAATAGTCCTTAACCCTCTGGGCGTACCATCCAGAATGAACATTGGCCAGGTACTGGAAACATATCTTGGCTGGGCTGTCAAAGCTCTTGGTATTAAGGTACAGACCCCGGTATTCGATGGTGCCACAGAAGAAGAGATCAGAGCTATGATGCGTAAGGCAGGCCTGCCGGAAAATGGGAAAAGTATTCTTTATGATGGAAGAACGGGTGAACCTTTTAATCAGGAAGTTATGGTGGGTTATATATATATGATGAAACTGGCTCATCTGGTAGATGATAAGATTCATGCCAGATCCACCGGGCCTTATTCCCTGGTAACACAACAACCTCTTGGAGGAAAGGCCCAGTTTGGTGGACAGCGTTTTGGAGAAATGGAAGTATGGGCTCTGGAATCCTATGGAGCCGCTTATACTTTACAGGAACTTCTCACTGTCAAGTCTGACGATGTTGTTGGTCGTGTTAAAACTTATGAGTCTATAGTAAAAGGTGAGAATGTTCTTGAACCGGGAGTACCTGAATCCTTCAAGGTTTTAATAAAAGAGCTTCAGAGCCTTGCTTTAGATGTAAAGGTATATTCCGGAGATGATACAGAAATTGATATAAAAGGAATGGACGATGAATTTGATACAGCCTTTGATGATCTGGGGTTGGATCTGTCTAAACAACAGGATACAGAAGTTCAACCTGTTCAGATAAGTGAAGAGTGAAAAGAAGTGAAAAGTGAAGTATACACTTCACCTTTCACCTCTCACCTAAATTAAGGAGGAGAAGTCTTTGTTTGATGTCAATAATTTTGATGCATTACAAATTGGTCTTGCGTCTCCAGAGTTAATCAGAGCCTGGTCCAGAGGTGAGGTTAAGAAACCAGAAACCATTAATTACAGGACCTTAAAACCTGAAAGAGATGGACTGTTTTGTGAAAAAATTTTTGGCCCTACGAAAGATTGGGAATGTCATTGCGGTAAATATAAAAGAATTCGTTTTAAGGGTATAGTCTGTGATAAATGTGGTGTAGAAGTTACTCGTTCCAAAGTCAGACGTGAACGTATGGGACATATCGAACTGGCTACACCTGTTTCTCATATATGGTATTTTAAAGGTGTACCCAGTAGAATGGGATTATTACTTGATATGTCTCCAAGGACTCTTGAAAAAATACTTTATTTTGCTTTTTATGTGGTTATAGATCCGGGTGATACTCCTCTTAAAAAGTGGCAGCTCCTTTCTGAAATGGAATTTCGTGAACGGAGAGAAGAATACGGCAATCGTTTCAGATCCGGTATGGGAGCTGAAGCAGTGAAAGAACTTCTTAGAAGTCTGGATCTGGTTACTCTCAGGAAGGAACTGAGGAGTTCTATAAATCGTCTTTTTGGTCAGAAGAAGAAAAAAGCTATTAAAAGACTTGGAGTTGTGGAGGCTTTTTTGACATCGGGAAATAAACCTGAATGGATGATCCTGGATGTTATTCCTGTTATTCCACCGGATTTACGTCCTATGGTACAGCTTGACGGCGGAAGGTTTGCTACCTCTGACTTAAATGATCTTTACAGAAGAGTAATAAATCGTAATAATCGATTAAAAAGACTTCTGGAACTCGGTGCCCCTGATATTATTGTAAAAAATGAGAAGAGAATGCTTCAGGAAGCAGTGGATGCTCTTATTGATAATGGCAGGCGGGGAAGACCTGTGGCAGGACCAAATAATCGTCCTTTAAAATCTCTCAGTGATATGCTTAAAGGTAAACAGGGACGTTTCCGTCAGAACCTTTTAGGTAAGAGAGTTGATTATTCAGGCCGTTCTGTTATAATAGTAGGTCCCCATCTTAAATTACATCAATGCGGTCTTCCAAAAGAAATGGCTCTTGAATTATTTAAACCTTTTGTAATGAAAAGGCTTGTCGATAAAGGCCTTGTACACAATATAAAAAGTGCAAAACGTATGGTAGAGAGAGTGAGGCCTGAGGTATGGGACATACTTGAAGAGGTTATAAAAGAACATCCGGTTCTCCTTAACCGTGCTCCCACACTTCACAGGCTTGGTATTCAGGCATTTGAGCCTATTTTAATAGAAGGAAAGGCAATACAGATACATCCTCTGGTCTGTACCCCCTATAATGCTGATTTTGATGGCGATCAGATGGCTGTTCATTTACCACTTTCTGCAGGTGCCCAGGCAGAGGCACGGCTTCTTATGCTTTCTTCTAATAATATACTTCTCCCTGCTTACGGAAATCCCGTATTAACTCCTACTCAGGATATGGTACTCGGGATGAATTACCTTACTATTGATAAAGATGGTGCCAAAGGTGAAGGGAAGCTCTTTACCAGCATGGAAGAAGTAAGGCTTGCCTATGAGTTTGGATATATTGAGCTTCAGGCAAAAATCAAGCTTATGCATAAAGGAGAGATTATAAAGACAACTCCTGGAAGGGTTATCTTTAATGAGTTCATTCCTGAGGAATTGAATTTTCCATTTATAAATGAAACTATGGATAAAAAAGCTCTCTCACGTTTCGTCGCAAAATGCCATCGCTTGCATGGTAATGCAAAAACCGCGATATTACTTGATAATATTAAGGATTTAGGCTTTAAATATGCTACTAAATCGGCTACAACTATAGCAGTGGAAGATGTGGTCATACCCAAATCGAAGAAAGAAATACTCGGTAAAGCCGAAGAAGAAGTTGGAGAGGTTGAGAATTTCTTCCAGTGTGGTCTTATGACTGATGATGAAAAATATAAAAAAATAATAAAAATCTGGAGTGATACGACTGAAAAAGTTAAAAATGCTATGATGGAGGATCTCTCCAGACTTAATCCAATTAATATGATGGTCAAATCAGGTGCCAGAGGTAATATTGATCAGATGAGACAGATTGCAGGAATGAGAGGTCTCATGGCAGATCCTTCCGGAAGAATACTTCCATTGCCTATTAAGGCCAACCTCCGGGAAGGTCTTACGGTACTGGAATTCTTTATATCAACACATGGAGCAAGAAAAGGTCTTGCCGATACAGCTCTTAGAACTGCAGATTCCGGTTATTTAACAAGAAGACTCGTGGATGTTGCTCAGGATGTAATTATAAGAGAATATGACTGTGGAACAAACAACTATATAATGACTTCTGCTGTTCAGGAAGAACTTGGAGAGAACGAGATGAATGTTATTGTTCCTCTTTCTGATAGAGCAATAGGCAGGATTGTTGCTATGGATATAGTTCATCCCGATACAGGTGAGATTTTATTAAAAGAGGGAACTATGATGGATGAAGATAAATTTGTCCTTATAGAGAAAGTAAATATAACAAATCTCCCTATAAGATCCACTCTGGTCTGTAGATGTAAACATGGAATCTGCCAGCTCTGTTATGGTCGTAATCTTGCTACAGGACGTCTTGTAGAAATAGGTGAAACTGTTGGTATTATTGCAGCTCAATCTATTGGGGAACCCGGCACACAGCTTACTTTAAGAACCTTCCATTACGGAGGAGCAGCTGTGGCAGATATTATTCAGGGTTTGCCAAGAGTGGAAGAGCTTTTTGAAGCGAGAAAACCCAGGGTTCACGCTATTATAAGTGAAATAGATGGAGTAGTCAGATTATCCGAAGAAAAGGGTATGAGGAGAATTATAGTTCAGTCCGTGTCTGGTGATGAAAAATCTTATTATGCTGCGTTTAATTCCCGTCTCAAGGTTAAAAATGGTGAAGTTGTTCAGGCAGGTGTCCAGCTTACTGATGGTCCTATAAATCCTCATGATATATTAAGAATCAAAGGTGTAGATGAAGTTCAGAAATATCTTGTGGAAGAAGTCCAATTTGTTTATCGTCAGCAGGGTGTTGATATTAATGATAAACATATAGAAGTAATAGTAAGACAGATGCTCAGAAAAGTCAAGGTAGAAGAAGCGGGTGATACAGATTTACTCCCCGGTGAACTGGTAGATTCTTATACATTTGTTGAAGCAAATGCCAGAGTTATGACAGAAAAGAAGCAACCTGCTGTGGCCCGTCCGGTATTACTTGGTATAACCAAAGCCTCTCTGGCTACAGATAGTTTCCTCTCAGCAGCATCTTTCCAGGAAACAACAAGGGTATTAACCGATGCAGCCATTAGAGGTAAAGTTGATCCTCTCATAGGGTTGAAGGAAAATGTAATTATAGGTAAACTTATACCTGCAGGAACCGGTATGCCAAGATATCGAAATATTAAACTTGATATCATTGAAGATAAAGATGAGGAAGAAGATACTGAAGAATATATGGGAGAATTAGAAAAAACCTATGAGGAAGAAGATGCAGAAGGAGATATGGAAGAAGTAATTCAGGATTCATCTAGCTGATTACTTCATTTTAAATGGGTCTTGTGTGTTGGATTAGAAAGCTGAAAGCTAATAATAATTAATTTGCAAAGCTCGAGTTTTGCATTATCCTGAACAGGTGGATGCTGGTAAGAACTTATTTGTTGAAGTTTTTTCTTCCTGTTGACAATTTGGATTATCAGCACTTGCAAAACTCGAATTTTTTTAGGAAATTAATAAATAACTTCACTAATTCTTGACAGCTTTAATTAGTAATGATAAAATATATGTCTATGTGTAAAAATTAGCATGATTTTTAAAATTCTAAGGAGGTGGAAAGAGCTGGTTTGACACAGTCAACCAGTCATACTGGTGGCAACTATAAATCAGTTAGTCCGTAAGGGAAGAAAGGCTGTTACTAAAAAAGTTAAGGCCCCGGCCTTACGATATTCTTATAACACACTTAAATTCAAGTTGTTTAGTAGCCGTAAAGGAAATCCTCAGAAACGAGGAGTATGTACTCAGGTAAAGACTGTAACTCCTAAGAAGCCTAACTCGGCTTTGCGAAAAGTAGCCAGGGTTCGTCTTACAAATGGTATAGAAGTTACGACCTATATCCCCGGTATAGGCCATAATCTTCAGGAACATTCAGTGATACTTATGAGAGGTGGTAGAGTAAAAGATCTTCCGGGCATTCGTTATCATATAATACGTGGCACCCTGGACACAGCAGGAGTCGAAAATCGCAGACAGGGAAGATCTAAATATGGTGCTAAAAGACCTAAAAAATAATTACGAAATTTTGATTAAGAAAGGCAGTGAAAGTCAGTGTCCAGAAAAGGATCTATACCAAAAAGAGAAATCATGCCTGATCCTATATATAATAGCAGAGTAGTTGCTCGATTTATAAATAAAATTATGCTCAAGGGTAAAAAGAGCCTGGCAGAAAGAATATTTTATGGTGCTCTTGAAATTGTTGGTGAAAAAACAAAGAAAAATCCTCTTGAGGTTTTTGAACAGGCTATGGATAATGTGATACCCTTATTAGAGGTCAGGGCAAGAAGAGTGGGAGGAGCTACATATCAGGTTCCTTCAGAGATCAGAGCCGATAGAAAACTCAGTCTTGCTATGAGATGGATTGTTTCATATTCCAGGCAAAGACCGGGAAGAACAATGATGGGTAAATTGGCTGATGAACTTATGGATGCTGCCAAAGGTGTTGGTGCATCAGTTAAGAAAAAGGAAGACACTTACAAAATGGCAGAAGCTAATAAGGCTTTTGCTCATTATAGATGGTAAACTATTTTGAAAGGAAGTCTAATTTTTGTCTAAAAAGGGGAAAAGAGCAGAGATAGCTCTTGAGCAAATAAGGAATATAGGGTTTGCTGCCCATATTGATGCCGGTAAAACTACTACTACTGAAAGGATACTTTTTTACACCGGTAAAGTCCATCGTATTGGCGAGGTGGATGATGGGACAACAACAACAGATTATTTGCCACAGGAAAGAGAAAGAGGTATAACCATAAATTCTGCAGTAGTATCCTGTGAGTGGAAAGATTGTATGATAAATATTATCGATACTCCGGGGCATGTGGATTTTACTGTAGAAGTGGAAAGGAGTTTACGTATACTTGATGGCCTGATTGTGATATTCTGTGCAGTTGGTGGTGTTCAACCTCAATCCGAAACAGTCTGGCGTCAGGCAGATAGATATAATATTCCTCGTATAGCTTATATAAATAAAATGGATCGAACAGGTGCAGATTTCTATTCTGTCATAGAAAAAATGAGAAGACGTTTTGGAAATAAAGTGATGCCATTACAGGTGCCTGTAGGTTATGAGAATACCTTTGAAGGTATAGTGGACCTTATAAGTTTGAAGGCTTATAAGTATATAGATGAGATTGGTTCTGAAATTCAGGAAATACCCATACCTTCAGATCTGGAACTAAAAGCCAGAGCTATGCGAGAAGAACTCCTTGAAACAACGGTGGAAGGACAGGATGAATTACTGGCAAAATATTTAAATGAAGAAGAAATCACTCCTGAAGAGCTAATAGGAGCAATAAGAAGATCTACTATCAAGAATAATATTATACCTGTTTTTTGTGGATCTTCTTTGAAAAATAAAGGGGTTCAATTTTTGATGGATGCCATAGTATCTTATCTCCCTTCCCCTCTTGATATACCTGATATTTCAGGTATTAATCCGAAAAATGGAGTATTACAGACTATAAAACCCCTTCCCGAGGGATCCTTAGTTGCACTGGCATATAAGATTGTAGCTGATTCTTTTGTGGATAAATTGACATTTATCAGAGTTTATTCCGGTATTTTAGAGACAGGAAAGAGTCTTTTAAATATTAATAAAGATTGTAAAGAGAGAGTTAATCGTATCTTTAGATTGCAGGCAGATAATCGTCAGGAAATGCAGTCAGTGACAGCAGGGGACCTGGCTGCTGTTGTGGGATTGAGAAATACCACTACCGGGGACACCCTCTGTGATATTAACCATAGAATAATATTGAATTCTATTCAGGTGCCTGAAGCAGTTATATATGTGGCTATAGAACCAAAAACTGTTCAGGATGAAGAAAAATTATCTCTTTCTCTTAAAAAGATTTCTGAAGAAGATCCTTCTTTTAAAGTTAAAATTGATGAAGAAACCGGTCAGACAATAATATCCGGTATGGGAGAGCTTCATCTTGAGATCATTGTAGATAGACTTCTGAGAGATTTTAAAGTTGAGGCCAATGTAGGTAAACCTCAGGTTTCTTATAAGGTGGCTATTACTGAAGTAGTTGAGTGTGCTGGCCAGTATGCTCAACAGGTAGGTGGAAAGGGTCAGTACGGACGTGTAGTCATAAGATTTTCTCCTTTAAATCGTGGTAAAGGCTTTGAATTTGAAAATTTACTTTCTCCTGAAGTGATTCCAAAGCAGTTTATACCTTATATAAAAAAGGGATTGCACCTTTCCATTGAAGCAGGTATCTGGGGTTTCCCTGTTATAGATATAAAATGTTCTCTTATAGATGCTGAGTATTCTGTGGGAGATTCTACAGAGATTGCATATCAGGCAGCGGCATCTATAGCCACACAGGATGGTTTACTCAAAGCCAGTCCAATTCTTATGGAACCAATTATGAAGGTAGAGGTATTGGCAGGAGAAGAGAATATTGGAGATATAATTGGAGACTTTGGAAGTAGAAGAGGTAAGATTGAAGGTATAGAGCAACTCTCTGGAGATGCGAAAGCTGTGAAATCAATGGTTCCATTATCTGAAATGTTTGGTTATTCTACAGCCCTTCGTTCTAAAACTCAGGGACGAGGTACTTATACTATGGAATTTCATCATTATGATGAGGTTCCATCTGATATATCAAATAAAATTATTTCACGAGGTTATTAAGTTTAGAGAGGAGAGAAATTTAGATGGCAAAGGAAAAATTTTCAAGAACAAAACCACATGTAAATGTAGGTACCATAGGACATGTAGATCATGGTAAGACAACTCTTACTGCAGCTATAACGAAAGTATTGGCTACAGCAGGAAAGGCCAAGGAATTTCATGTAGATGAGATCGATATGGCGCCTGAGGAGAAGGAGCGTGGTATAACGATAGCCATATTCCATGCAGAATATGAGAGTGATAAGCGTCATTATGCCCATGTAGATTGTCCTGGTCATGCAGATTACATTAAGAATATGATCACAGGAGCTGCTCAGATGGATGGAGCCGTATTGGTAGTAAGTGCTGCAGATGGTCCGATGCCTCAGACGAGGGAGCATATATTACTGGCGAGGCAGGTAGAGGTACCTTATATAGTGGTATATTTGAATAAGATAGATATGGTAGATGATCCTGAGATAATAGAATTAGTAGAGTTAGAAGTAAGAGAATTATTGAGTTCCTATAATTTTCCTGGCGATGATCTTCCAGTAATAAAGGGTTCAGCCTTAAAGGTATTGGAGTCTGGTCAGACAGGAAAAGAAGAAGAGTGGTCAAAATCCATATGGGACTTAATAGATGCCCTTGATACATATATACCCGAGCCGAAGCGTGAGATAGACAAGCCTTTTCTGATGCCTGTAGAGGATGTATTTACCATAACAGGAAGAGGAACAGTAGCTACAGGACGTGTAGAGCGTGGTCAGGTAAAGGTAGGGGAAGAAGTAGAGATAGTAGGATTTTCAAATGAAGTAAGGAAGACAGTAGTAACTGGAGTAGAGATGTTCCGTAAGACTCTGGAAGAAGGTATAGCAGGAGATAATGTAGGAATATTATTAAGAGGAGTAGGTCGAGAGGAGATTGAGCGAGGTCAGGTTCTGGCGAAACCGGGTTCAATCCGTCCTCACCGTAATTTCGAGTCAGAGGTATATATATTGTCAAAGGATGAAGGGGGACGTCACACACCATTCTTCAAGGGATATCGTCCTCAATTTTATATAAGAACAACAGATGTAACCGGTTCAATTGGATTACCAGAGAATGTAGAGATGGTAATGCCAGGAGACAATATAAAGATGACAGTGGAGTTAATGACACCTGTAGCATTGGAGCATGGTTCCAGGTTTGCCATACGTGAAGGTGGACGGACAGTTGGAGCAGGAGTTATTACAAAGATATTAGATATTTAGGAGTGATATAATGGCAACTCAGAAGATAAGAATTAGATTAAAAGCTTATGATCACAATATACTGGATCAATTCACCAGTCGTATAGTTCGTACAGCAAAAGGTACTGGTGCTGAGGTTTCTGGCCCCATACCACTGCCTACAGAAAAACAGATATATTGTGTGTTACGTTCACCTCATGTGGATAAAAAGTCCAGAGAGCATTTTGAAATGAGGACTCATAAAAGAGTTATAGATATATTGAGGCCTACTTCAAAGACAGTAGATGCCTTTATGAGATTGGAAATCCCTGCTGGTGTTTATATTGAAATGAAATTATAGCATAAATTTACTAGAAGGAGTGTTTTTAATGAAAGGCTTACTAGGGAAAAAAATTGGGATGAGTCAAATATTTGATGAAAAAGGCAGAGCTCTACCTGTTACTATTATAAAAGCAGGGCCTTGCACTATCACTCAAATAAAAACTGTTAAAAAAGACGGATATAATGCACTGCAGCTGGGTATGGAAGAGATAGAGAATGAAAAAAGACTTAATAAGCCATTAAAAGGCCATTTTAGTAAAGAAAAGGTTCCTCCTCACAAGATCTTGAAAGAATTGAGGATTGATAATGTAGAGGAATATAAATTAGGTGAAAAACTTACAGTATCAATATTTGAAGTGGGTGAGCGTGTTGATATTGTAGGAACATCTAAGG